>NZ_BAAACW010000019.1:0-34336 GCF_039521845.1 Alkalibacterium iburiense | reverse complement strand
AACTGTATACTTTTGAGCATTTCAAGTTGATTAAGTGCTTAAAATTATGGGGTTTTGACACCATAATCAGACTATTAATTATTATTAATTAATGACAAAAACCTGAAAATATGTGAATATGTGCTATAATTAAAAAGAATAATTAAGAAAGCAGGGATATTAAAAAAAATGGATAGTACTGATATAGGAAATATAATTACTTTTCTCATTCTCGTTCTTTTTTCAGCCTTCTTTTCTTCTTCAGAAACAGCCTTTACATCGGTTAATCGTATCAGACTAAAAAATGAAGTTGAAAAAGGTGATAAACAATCTAAAACTGCTCTTGAGCTGACAGATAAATTTGACTCTGTTTTATCCACTATTTTGATAGGTAATAATATAGTGAATATTGCTTCTTCATCTATCGCCACACTTTTATTCATAAAATGGTTTCCTGTTTACGGGCCTACTTTAGCGACAATAGTCACGACCATATTAATCTTAATTTTTGGAGAAATTACTCCTAAAAATATTGCTAAAGAAAAAAGTGAGACAGTGGCAAAGGGAGTCGCTCCAGTTATTAGATTTTTGATGTTTATTTTCACACCCTTCTTATGGGTTCTTCAAAAATGGAAAGTTATGACAGATAGGCTATTTCAATTAGAAGGAGAAGAGGTGATCAGTGAAGATGAGCTTCAATCCATTGTAGACGAAGCTGAAAGCGGAGGAAGTATTGAGGGACATGAACATCGTCTAGTAAAGTCTGCACTCGATTTTGACGATTTAGAAGTCTCTTCTATTTTGATGCCTAGAGTGGATGTTGTGGGCTGTGATATTGAAGCGACTGATGAAGAAATAGAGAAATTGTTTTTAACTCATAATTACTCTAGATTGGTTGTATATGATGATACAATCGATGATGTAGTAGGAGTGCTTCACGAAAAGGATTTTAACCGTTACTTAAGAGCGAAAAAAGAAACCGGTAGAAACTTATCTTTTTTAACCGTAATCAAGGAAGTCATATTTGTACCTCCTGTTATGAATCTTTCTAAATTACTTCAAACCATGCAAGTGAAAAAAATCCATATGGCTATTGTGACAGATGAACATGGTGGAACCATCGGAATTGCGACGATGGAAGATGTACTAGAAGAATTAGTTGGAGAGATTTGGGATGAATACGATGAAATCGAAGAGAAAGTAGAAGAGATTGTTCCTGGGACCCAATATAAAGTAAAAGGGACAGCAAATCTGGAAAAAATCTTCGAGATGTTTGGTATAGATGAAGCCGATAATTATATATCTAATACAGTAAGTGGCTTTGTCATTGAAGAATTAGGAAAGTTTGCTGAAGAAGGGGACGAGTTTGTTTTTCATAATATGAAAGTAACGGTCACCTTAGTCAGAAATAGAAGAGTATTGGAAATACAAATCGACTATGTCCCTTTAGATGAAGAAACAGAAGAAGAGTAAATGGAGTGAAGTTCACATTTCGACTATATTTTTTAAAGATCCCAATAAATCAACTGAAGACGTTGCAAAAGAATTGTTAGGCTGCTTGCTTGTTAAAGAAGTTAACGGAAAAATCACTTCGGGCTGGATTGTGGAAACCGAGGCTTATGTCGGAATAGAAGACCAGGCTAGTCATAGTTATGATGGCAAACATACTCCCCGTATGCAGGTCATGTACGATGAAGCAGGCATCATTTATATCTATCAGATGCATACTCATTATATGTTAAACATCGTCACTCGAGAAAAGGGTGATCCTCAAGCTGTTCTTATTCGTGCTATCGAACCTTTTGAAGGAAAAGACCTCATGGAGAAACGGAGAGGCAGAACAGGATTTGAATTAACTAATGGGCCGGGGAAGTTAACAAAGGCCTTGGGTATTACAAGAGATGATTATGAAACAGATAGCTTGACGCCTCCATTATTTATTGATCCAACAAAAAGGAAGTTTCCAAAAGTGGTTGAGACATCCAAACGCATTGGAATACCTAATAAAGGCAAATGGACCGATGCTTTGTTAAGATATACTGTGAAGGGCAATCCCTATGTATCCAGAAAAAAAGGAAAAGTAAGTGTGGATAACGGATGGGCGACTGCTTTTAATTAAACAAGGGGGTCATTCAGATGGCAGAAAGTTTGACAGATTATATTGATGCAGAGTTAAAAGAAGTATTACCCAATTTCAATTGGAAACTAGTCAAGGACACTAAGAAAAACTTAATTGAACTCTATGTTACTTTTCGTGTAGACACCGAAGAAGAGATTCAAGTTCAAGACTCACTCGGTCAAAATAATGATCCAGGATATGTTCAGTTTGAAGATGTGGTTTGCTTTTATGATCCAGCTTACTCGCATGTCAAACCACAAAACTATTTGGCTGCTATTGCTTTAGATGAACATACTGGGTTAGAAAAAGGATACGTGGATGCATTCTTAAGACAGTTAAATTTAGCAACCAAACAAGGAATGGTTGATCTTAGAGAATTTTTATTAGACGACTATGCTGGTGAATTTGAACTGAAATGGAATGAAAGAAATTTAGAGAGCTTCATTAAAACGATGAAAGATACGAATCGCTATAATGAAGAAAAATTGACAATGATGTTGGATGATGAAGAATCACTCATTGAAAAATTAACGAAGGGTGATGACAATGACGGAGTGGAAAGAGTTTAGCGTCACGATAAATAATGATGCTCAAGAAGCCGTATCGGCTATTTTTTCAGATCTTGGATCGTCAGGCGTGTCCATAGTCGATCGAAATGATTTTTTACATTTACCGGAATATGGATTTGATACCTTGTGGGAACTGGATGAGAATAAATTTCCCAAAGAAGGGGCCATTATAAAGGGTTATTTTACACAGCATGACGATTTGACTTATATCGAAAACGAACTGCGCAAGCGTATCAACAAACTACCAGAGTATGGAATCGACTTGACTCATTTTCATTTGGATGTCCTGGATGTGAAAGAAGAAGAATGGTCAAATGCCTGGAAAAAATATTACCATCCCGTTTCAGTGACACGTTTCTTGACCATTGTACCTCAGTGGGAAACTTATGAAAAAAAAGACTCTGACGAGCGTATCCTTTACCTGGATCCTGGGTTAGCCTTTGGGACCGGGACGCATCCGACTACTCAGTTGTGTATTCAGGCCTTAGAAATAAGTATCAGGAAAGAGGCAACGGTTTTTGACGTCGGAACAGGTTCAGGTGTTTTATCTATTGCCAGTGCTTTATACGGAGCAGGAAAAATTAATGCCTATGATTTGGATAATGTCGCTGTAACATCTGCGCGAGATAATATCCGTTTAAATGGATTAGAAGACGCTATAACAGTTGAAGCCAATAACTTACTTGAAGGCATAAAATCTAAAGCAGATATTATCGTAGCCAACATCTTAGCTGAAATCATTCTTCCATTTATACCTGATGCATATGCGCATTTAGAAGAGGATGGGTTATTTATCACATCTGGAATTATTTCAGATAAGAAAGATCAAGTGATAGAGGAACTAAAAAAGCACCAGTTTGACATTGTTCAAGTGAATCAGATGAACGACTGGGTTGCCATTATTGCTAGAAAACAAAATAAAGAAAACGAGGGATAAGAATGGAATCGATAGAAAAGTACATTGACCATACATTATTAAAACCAGAAGCAACAGACTTGCAGATACAACAAATTTGTATAGAGGCTAGAGAACATCATTTTAAAGCCGTGTGTATTAACCCATCATGGGTTAAATATGCTTCTGATATACTCAGTCAAACAGACGTGGCTATCTGTACGGTTATTGGATTTCCGCTAGGAGCAAACGCATCAAAAGTGAAAGCCTATGAGGCGAAACAAGCGGTAGCGGACGGTGCAGATGAAGTAGATATGGTTATCAATATTGGTGCGGTTAAGAGTGAAGACTATTCTTTAGTTTACCAAGATATTAAAGCCGTTGTCGATGCTGTTAAAGGTGAGGCGCTTGTTAAAGTCATCATCGAAACCAGTCTTTTAAGTGATAACGAAAAAGCACGAGCGTGTGAAGCCGCTAAGCGAGCAGGGGCTGACTTCGTTAAGACGTCAACTGGGTTCTCAACTGGTGGAGCGACTATTGAAGACGTGAAGTTGATGCGCCGTACAGTTGGACCAAAAATGGGCGTGAAAGCTTCAGGTGGCGTGCGAACGATAGAAGATGCCAAAGCCATGATTGAAGCAGGAGCAACACGTATAGGCACGTCTAACGGAGTAGCTTTAGTAGAAGGAAATGAAGCCACAGAGTCTTACTAGACTATAGGAGAACTCTTGAAGTATCGCCTTAAAAGCTTTATAATAAATATACGAAGTAACCAGCACTTTTATAGGTGCTGGTTTTCTTATCATTTACTCTATGAAAATAGCAACTATTCCGATTTAAAAGAATGAAGGTGAGTTAATTGGCACAAAAAACAGATTATACTTCAAAAGAAGTCATTGCACTCTGCTTATCTTATATGAGCAGCGAACACGTAGCTTTTGTAAAAAAGGCCTACGACTTTGCCAATGATGCCCATAAAAGTCAGATGAGAAAATCAGGCGAACCTTATATTATGCATCCTATTCAAGTAGCCGGTATATTAGCCGAGCTTAAAATGGATCCCGTTACCGTTGCTACAGGATTTTTACATGATGTTGTCGAAGATACAGATTATACCTATGCGGACTTAGCTGAGATATTTTCACCAGAAGTCGCTGATTTAGTGGATGGCGTAACCAAATTAGGTAAAATAAAATTTAAGTCAAAGCAAGAACACCAAGCGGAAAATCACCGTAAAATGCTATTAGCGATGGCTCAGGATGTGCGAGTAATCCTTGTCAAACTAGCAGACCGCCTGCACAATATGCGCACACTCAAGCATCATAAACCTGAAAAACAACGATCGATTGCTAAAGAAACCCTAGATATATATGCTCCACTTGCTGATCGATTAGGGATTAATAAAATGAAATGGGAATTAGAAGATACGTCTCTGCGCTATCTCAATCCTCAACAGTATTACCGCATCGTCCATTTAATGAACTCCCGAAGAGAAGACAGAGAACGCTATATAGAAGATGCCAAAAAAGCTATAGAAGAATCAGTCAAAGAATTGGGTGTAGAAGCTCAAATCACCGGACGCCCCAAGCATATTTATTCTATTTATAAAAAAATGAAAAGTCAGAAAAAGCAATTCAACGAGATTTATGATTTGCTGGCTATTCGTATCATTGTGGAATCAATCAAAGATTGCTATGCCGTTTTAGGAGCAATTCACACGAGATGGAAACCGATGCCTGGACGGTTTAAAGATTATATTGCTATGCCAAAATCTAATATGTATCAGTCTTTACACACAACTGTATTAGGACCGAATGCTACACCGCTTGAAGTGCAGATAAGAACGGTCCAAATGCATGAAGTAGCTGAATACGGGGTAGCTGCTCACTGGGCATACAAAGAAGGAATCACTCAACGAGTAGATAATGACCAACTGTCTGAGCATATTTCTTGGTTTAGAGACATATTGGAATTACAGAGTGAATCTAGAAATGCCAGTGATTTCATGGATTCCATTAAAGAAGATATCTTCAAAGATAAAGTGTATGTCTTTAGTCCTAAGGGAGATGTTATGGAACTCCCTTCAGGATCCAGCACGCTTGACTTTGCCTTTCATGTTCATACAGAAGTGGGAAGCAAGTCAATGGGAGCAAAGGTTAATGGGAAAATTGTTCCATTAAACTATAAGCTCAAAACTGGAGATATTGTGGAGATGTTAACCTCTCCTAACTCTTATGGACCTAGTCGAGACTGGCTTAATTATGTCAGTACGTCTAAAGCAAGAAATAAAATCAAACGGTTCTTTAAAACACAAGAACGTGAGAAAAATATAGAACGTGGAAAAGACATTTTAGAAAAATCTCTCATTGAGATGGAATTTAATCCAAAAGAATTTATAAAAAAAGAAAAAATTCTTAAAGTCGCTGAACGCTTTAACTTTAATACAGAAGATGACTTATTTGCCGCTATAGGTTACGGAGAGGTAAAAAGTACGACTGTTGCCAATCGCTTAACCGAAAAAGAAAGACGAGAGCGAGAAAAAGAACAGATTGTTTTAGATGAGTCTTCCAATACCATTGAGTTAAAGAACAAAAAAGAGCCTGAAAAGATGAAAATACGTCATGAAGGTGGCGTTGTTATTCAAGGAGCAGATAACCTGCTTATTCGATTAAGTAAGTGCTGTAATCCCGTTCCCGGAGATGAAATTATGGGATATATTACAAGGGGCAGAGGGGTGTCTATTCATCGGATAGACTGTCCAAACATCCAACAAACAGATGAAGAAGCCAATCGTTTAATTGAAGTTGAGTGGGAATCGACAGACTCCGACAAAGAATACAATGCAGAATTACAGGTCGAAGGATATGACCGATCCGGTTTCTTAAATGAAATCTTACAAGTGATTAATTCTCAGACAAATAAACTCAGTAATGTTAATGGGAGAGTCGATAAAACAGGGTTAGCGGTTATTCGAGTCACTATTAGCATATCCAACTTAAAAGAATTGGAACAGATTGTTGACAAAGTAAAAACAATACCGGATGTGTACTCTGTTAAACGAATTACTCAATAATATGAAAAAGCAAGGAGAATAAAGTTGAGAGCTATTATTCAACGTGTATCAGAAGCAAAAGTTGAAGTAGATAATGATATCACTGGAGAAATTAAAAAAGGGTTTCTCGTATTAATTGGGGTAGAGGATGCAGATACTGAAGAAGACTGTGACTATCTCGTTAGAAAAATTACGAATATGAGAATTTTTGAAGATGCTGATCAAAAAATGAATCTTTCTTTAAAAGATGTAGGAGGAGATTTGCTCTCTATTTCGCAATTCACCTTACATGCCAATACTAAAAAAGGGAATAGGCCAAGTTTTGTAGATGCGGCTAAACCTGATTTTGCCAATGAATTATATGAACAGTTTAATGAGAAAGTAAGATCAGAAGGAATTAATGTCGAAACGGGTGTCTTTGGCGCTCACATGAATGTGACTTTGACGAATGACGGACCGGTAACGATTGCTCTGGATTCTAAAAACAAATAAAAAGAAGGCTCACAGAGATGAAACATTCTCATGTGAGCCTTTTTTGTTGATTAAGGTGAAAAATAAGCAGCAAGAGCTTGATAGATGGCATCGGCCACAGTCTGTTGATACTGAGGTGTATGAACAAGCGTGATATCGTAATCATTATCTAAATAACCTAGCTCCAGTAAAATAGAAGGTTGAGCATTTTGTCTTAATACAAAGTAATTACCCTGTCTTACCCCATTATTGGGAAGAGGCCCCATTTGATGTAAATAGTGATTAATGGTATCGGCTAAATCTTTTTCATTTTGAGAATAATAATAAGTCGTTGTTCCACTCATAGTGTTCGGACTATCTAGCGCATCATAATGCAGACTTATAAAAGCATCCGCATTCACTTGATGAGCAGCATAGACTCGGTCGTTAAGGGTGATAAAGGTATCATCATTCCGTGTTAATATGACATTTGTTCCGGCGCTTCTCAAGCGCTCTGCTAATTTCACTGCCGTATTTAAGGCAATTTCTTTTTCGACCACTCCATTGGACGCTACGGCACCCGGATCATGCCCGCCATGTCCGGCGTCGATGACAATAGTGGCTTCAGATAAATTCACAGCATAATGGTTCGGGCTACTTACTTCCACTTGAGGGATGGCTTCGGTATTCTCACTCGACACTCTCTCCGTTACCCAACTAACCACATAACCAACCTGGCCTTCACTTAATTCAATTTCATACCAGTCGTCCACTTCGTTAGTAATAGTGAAGTCGGTGACTTCTCTTATCGTAGTGAGAATAGAAGAGTCGGTCGATGGATGGCTACGTATATTAGTGGGGTTGATTCCCACTCGTATTTTAGTATCATTCTCAGGTTCAGCAGCTACGACTGCCTGTTCACTTCTCTCAGGTAAAACAGTAATGTAATCAGAGTGTATCCAAGCCACTCTATTTTGATAAAGAATTTGTACCCAATCGTTTTCACGGTATAAAATCTGATATTCTTCATTTCTATAAACCGTTCCTAAAATGTCTGAATCAGTGGCAGAAAATTGTCTCACGTTAACTTCTGATCCCGTAATCTGTCCCATGATGGTGTTATCGATTGTGACTTCTTCATTTTCGACTAACCAGCTGGCCACCCAGCCAATCGTGTTTGATTGCAATCGGACTTTATACCACTCATTATCTTCTCCAAGAACGACTAGCTCATCGTCTTCATGCACTTGTGTAATGATTTCGTGAGACAGTCCTGGACCATAGCGGACATTTAACGTATCTGTTAAGACGGTTACTTTATTTTCATTAGCTAAGGCAACAATAGAAGTGAATAGGATAATCAGTGTACTTATAACAAATACTATAAATAACTGACGGCTATTTTTTTTATGTAAAATGCTGTCTTTCAATATAACCCCTCCTATCTTCTATGATTAATAGTATACCAGTTGACATAAGTTTTTAGCAATACTATTCGCACGCCTATGCATGAATTATACATTCTTTTCTCAGTTCATGCACATAGATATAAAAAAATGGGTGCGTGTTGACTTTCCTTCGACTTTCTAGTACTCTTAATCATAGAATAAAAAGAACATCAGTAGAGAATGACAAGGAATAGTAAATAAAGCTATTTATTAAAGAGAGAACCTTCCTGGCTGAAAAAGGTTTATAAATGATTTATTGAATGACACCTTGACTGTTTTGGTAAGGAAAATTACCACGTGTGAGCGTTATATCTATTAAGAGAAAGTCTAACTTTCTGAATTAAGGTGGCACCGCGTGTTTAAACCGAACACGTCCTTTTTCTATTCATATACGAATGGAAAAGGGCTTTTTTTATTTTATAGACTTATTACATACTCAATATAAAATGGAGGGCAGCACATGAATTATCAAAAACTAAAAGGAACAGTTGATATTTTGCCAGAGGAAGCATCCAAATGGCAGCATATCGAAGAAAGTGCACGTCGTATACTGAAGAGTTATCAGTTCAAAGAAATAAGAACACCTTTGTTTGAAAAATTTGATCTATTTGCTAGAGGAGTAGGGGAAACAAGTGATATTGTGTCCAAGGAGATGTATGACTTCAAGGATAAGGGTAATCGTCACGTTGCCTTACGTCCAGAAGGAACAGCTGGGATTGTAAGAGCCTACGTTGAAAATAAACTTTATGGACCTGAATACCATAAACCAATGAAGTTATACTATTTTGGTCCCATGTTTCGTTACGAGAGACCCCAAAGTGGAAGACAGCGTCAATTTAATCAGCTAGGAGTCGAAGTATTCGGGAGTGATAATCCGTCAGTGGATGTCGAAACCATGCTTTTGGCTATGGATCTGTTTAAGCACTTTGATTTAACGGATTTAAAATTAGTGATTAACTCACTCGGCAGTACGGAATCCAGAAAAGAGTACAGAGAAGCTCTTATTTCCTTCTTGGAGCCTCATTTTGATGAGTTAAGTGCCGATTCTCAAACTCGCTTATATAAAAATCCTTTACGTGTGCTGGACAGTAAAGATAAGAAGGATAAAGAGATTGTAAAAGACGCGCCTTCTATACTCGAATACCTTGATGAAAAATCACGCATACATTTTGAGAAAGTTCAATCGATGCTGAATGCATTAGGTATTCCGTATGAAATAGATACAAACATGGTAAGAGGCTTAGATTACTATAATGATACTATTTTTGAAATTATTTCTACCCATCCTAAATTTGGCGCGAATGCGACTGTTTGTGCTGGCGGAAGGTATGACAGCCTAGTAAAAGAAGTAGGAGGGCCGGATACACCTGCCTTTGGTTTCGGTTTTGGACTAGAACGTCTCCTTCTCATGCTCGAGCAGTCTCAGTACGATTATCCTAATGTTCAAACACTCGATGCTTATATAGTAACGATTGGAGATCAAGTGAATGAAGAAGCGACTCGTCTGGCCTATCATTTAAGAAAAAATGGTTTGTCTACAGAAAGAGAATTTATGAACAGAAAGCCAGGAAAACAGTTTAAAACTGCAGACAAATTGAATGCTCCTTTTGTCTTTACCTTAGGGGAAGAAGAATTGGCCGAGAGAAAAGTTCAAGTGAAACATTTAGAAACAGGTTTACAGAAGCAAATCAATTTAGACGAGTTATATGATGATTTTTCGACTGTATTTAATTCAGTACAAACTACATTAACTAAAAAGGAAGAGTAATATGAAACGAACACTTTATTGTGGAAACGTAAGAAAAGAACACGTTTATTCAACTGTTACAGTGATGGGGTGGGTTCAGAAGAGACGTGACCTCGGTGGCATGATTTTTATTGATTTAAGAGACAGAGAAGGCATCGTACAGGTTGTTTTCAATGAAAACGAAAGTGAAGAAGCTTTAAGTATAGCTGAAACGATTCGTTCTGAATTTGTCATTGCGATTGAAGGAAAAGTCATCCCTAGACAAGAAGGTCAGACTAATAGTGACCTGCCTACCGGTGATATTGAAATCATCGCTCAAACTGTAAAAATATTGAATAAATCGAAGACACCTGTTTTTGATATTGACGATAAGAAAGAAATTTCGGATGATTTGCGTTTGAAGCATCGCTATTTAGATTTAAGACGTCCTAAAATGCAAAAGAATATGAAGATGCGTCACCAAGTCAAGAAAGTCATGAGAGACTTTTTAGATGACCATGGCTTTTTAGATATTGAAACACCTTATCTAACGAAGTCTACTCCTGAAGGGGCGCGTGACTATCTTGTTCCCGCTCGAACAAACCAGGGGAAATTCTTTGCTTTGCCGCAATCTCCGCAGCTCTTTAAGCAGTTACTCATGAGTTCAGGTTATGACCGTTATTATCAGATTGTCCGTTGTTTCCGTGATGAAGATTTAAGAGGAGACAGACAACCTGAATTTACACAGTTGGATATTGAAACAAGCTTTACTAGCAAAGAAGAAATCCAAGATCTTATGGAAGAGATGTTAGTCTCTATTGCTCAAACAGTTAAAGGCGTCAATATTCCGACACCTTTCCCTAGACTCACTTATCATGAAGCGATGGAGCGATTTGGAAGTGACAAACCGGACCTACGTTTTGAAATGGAATTAAAAGATATGAATGAGATAGCTAAACAAACTGACTTTAAGGTGTTTTCTTCTACAGTAGAAAACGGGGGAATGGTAAAAGGTCTAACAGTTAAAGGAGCAGCTGATTCTTTCACACGAAAAAACATTGATGGATTAGAAGCAATAGCTAAAGTATACGGAGCCAAAGGTCTGGCTTGGATGAAAGTAACCGAAGAAGGATTAACCGGCCCTATCTCTAAATTCTTTAAAGAAGAGCCGTTGCAAACGAACCTGCTTGAAGCAATGGATGCAGAAGCAGGAGACTTGTTAGTCTTTGTAGCAGACCAAGCTAAAGTTGTATATGATGCGCTTGGAGCTTTAAGAAATCACCTTGCAAAAGAATTAGAACTTTACGATGAGGACGAACTATCCTTTGTCTGGATTGTTGAATGGCCACTTCTTGAATACGATGAAGAGGAAGGACGCTATAATGCGGCTCATCATCCATTCACTATGCCGGTGGAGGAAGACATTCCTCTCCTATCTACTGAACCTGAAAAAGCCATGGCTAATGCCTATGACATTGTATTAAACGGGTACGAAATTGGCGGAGGATCCATGCGTATCCATCAGAGAGAATTACAAGAAGAGATGTTGGCTGCTTTAGGCTTTACTAAAGAGCAAGCTCATGAACAATTTGGATTCTTATTAGACGCTCTTGATTATGGTTTCCCTCCACATGGTGGTATTGCATTTGGTTTAGACCGCTTAGTTATGATATTGGCTAAGGAAGACAACATTAGAGAAGTTATTGCATTCCCTAAAAATGGGAAGGCAGTTGATCCTCTTACAAACGCGCCTTCCAGCGTCTCGCAAGCCCAATTGGATGAGTTGCATTTAGAATTACAAAAGAATGACAAAACGGAGGATTAGAATGGTTTTATTAGGTTCACATGTGTCAATGAAAGGAAAAGATATGTTACTAGGGGCAGCAGAAGAAGCGAAGTCCTATAATGCGTCTACTTTCATGATTTATACTGGAGCCCCTCAAAACACTAGGCGAAAAGCCATTGAAGAGTTAAATATCGAAGCTGGACAGGCTTTTATGAATGAACATGATATCAATGTTTCCGATATAGTTGTCCATGCTCCTTATATTATCAATTTAGGAAATACGATAAAAACAGAAAACTTTGCTTTCGCTGTTGAATTTATGAAAGAAGAAATTAGACGAGCTGAAGCCCTAGGGGCAACTCAAATGACTATGCATCCGGGTGCGCACGTTGGAGCTGGTCCGGATGCGGCTATTGATCAAATTGCCCAAGGATTAAACGAAATCCTTCATGAAGACCAGACTTTGCAAATCGCGCTGGAAACGATGGCCGGTAAGGGGACTGAAATTGGGCGCAGCTTTGAAGAGTTGGCTCAAATCATTGAAAAAGTGGAATTAAAAGATAAGGTGTCTGTCACATTAGACACTTGTCACATTCATGATGCCGGCTACCAAGTCAGAGATGATTTCGATGGAGTCTTAAAATCATTCGATGACATTATCGGTCTGGATAAATTAAAAGTTATCCATGTGAATGATTCCAAAAACCCTCAGGGTTCAGGTAAAGACAGACATGCGAATATTGGTTTTGGGTATATTGGTTTTGAAGCTTTGAATCATGTGGTTCATCATCCTCAATTAGCTCACTTGCCGAAGATTTTAGAAACGCCATTTGTTGGAGAAGATAAAAAGAATAAGAAAGCACCTTACAAGCATGAAATAGCGATGCTTAAAGACAGAACATTTAATCCGTCTCTTTTAGAAGAGATTATGAACGGCTAAAAAATAGTAATCAGCGATAATCGGACAGATTCTAGTGAATGAAGTCCGATTATCGCTGATTTTTTGTTACTGTATCATTTATATAAAGGGGATGTGAAGCTTTATAACTAGAAGGCAAATTATGGTAAAATAGACTATACGCTTGTGAAAGGGGATTCAAATGAACTCTTATGTATCTGCTGTTCAGATGAAAGCTATTGATCACTACACCATTGAAGAAATCGGAATACCTTCGTCTGTCTTGATGGAGCGAGCGTCTTTAGAAATAGCAAACTCCATTATTAGAAATTATGATAACAAAAAGATAGTATGTGTGTGTGGTATGGGAAATAATGGAGGCGATGGGGTAGCGATAGGACGTATTTTATTTTTAAAGGGGTTAGATGTCACCTTGTATTTAGCAGGGAACCTTGAAAAAGCTTCAGATCAAATGAAGTTACAAGTCAGTATTGCTCGGAAATTATCTATCCCAATAGTGTCGACCTTGCCAAGTGAACTGGATGATGGGACAGTTGTTGTAGATGCGCTGGTTGGGATTGGACTTAATAGAGACATTGATTCTCAGTTGGATAAGCTGATCACTTTCATGAACCAAAGCCAATCTCCTGTTATATCAGTAGATATTCCGAGTGGCTTGTCAGCTGATGAAGGGAGACCCCTGAAAAATGCTGTAAAGGCGACTAAGACATATACCATCGGCTTTATGAAAAACGGATTCGCTAAAACGCAATCCAAAGCTTACACAGGAGACATAGAAGTAGTCGATATTGGGTATCCTCCGTATAAACTAATCAAACATATAATGGAAAGAGAGGAAATAAATGAGTAATCGATTTATATTTCAAGGAGAAGGAAAGAGAAGCAATTACTTTGAAGGCTGGTATGTTAAGTGTACCGATACAAAAAATGATTTATCCCTTGCCTTAATTCCAGGTGTTTCTCATTTCTCAGAGAGCCAGTCTTTTGTTCAATACAATATTCATTATAAAGATAAAGCCTATAGTGGAATGGTGCGGTTTGACAGAGATGATTTTGAAGTGATACCGGATCCATATTCTATTATTATGCCTAAATTTGTTTTAAGTGAAGCAGGAGTAAAAGCAAGTTTGTCTGACGAAGAGAATCACATAGTAATGGATTTTTCCTTTGGTCCGCTTCTGCCTTTAAGACAGACAGTATATATGCCTAGTATCATGGGGCCTTTAGAATATCTTACTATGCCTTGCGCGCATGATATAGTGAGTATGAGGCACACAGTAGAAGGAAAAATCCATTTAAATGGAGAGGAGATTAAGGTCGAGTCAGGGATAGGTTACATGGAAAAAGATAGAGGGAGCACTTTCCCAAGTAACTACTTGTGGCTTCAAACCAATGACTTTCCTGAAAACACTCAGGCCTCTTTATCTTTAGCTATTGCGACTATTGATAAGAAACCTCTTCACTTAACAGGACTGATAGCCGTATTTCACGATGGAGTAAAAGAACACCGCTTTTCGACGTATTTAGGGTCTCGATTTAAGGTCGAAGTAGATGAGGATAAAAAAGGATATGTTGTAAAAGTAAAAGGAATAAATAAAAAGCTGGAAGTTCGAGTCAATCTCCTGAATGAAAAGGAACTAATTGCCCCTATGGATTCAGAAATGGATTTTCCAATAAAAGAATCCATTAAATCTTCATTAAGTATGACATTTAAGGAAAAAGGAAAGCCAGAAGTGACTTTATCAAGTGAGCATGCCGCTGCAGAACTAGTTAACTGGATATAAATAAAAGAGCCTATTGAATAGGCTCTTTTTGTCTTCGTTACACTTTTTCATTTTCTGGTAATTCTTTTAGGTACTTTGTAGGAGTTTTACCAGTAAACTTCTTAAATACTTTAGTAAAATAGGAATGGCTGTTAAAGCCAGCTAAATTAGCAACTTCACTTAATTGATATTCTCCTAAATGGAAATAGTATTTAGCTAAATAGACACGCTGCTGATTGACGTAACCAATAAAAGTTGTACCTGTTTCCTGCTTGAATTTTCGAGCCAAGTGAACAGGATGCATACCATAAATAGAAGCAATATTGGTTAAGGTCAGCTCACTGGTTAGGTTTTCAGTAATGTAGCTGACAATTTCTTTCATCACAGAAGAGTAACTCGTCGTTGAAAAATGGACGACGGCATCACAATATTCTTTAAATAAATCAAAGTAAACGTGATCAATCAAATAATCCATTGACTCTGAGTCTTTGATAATCATAGAAAAGCGCTCGAATATTAAATGCAGGTATAAAGGAAGGACGCCCCCGTTTTTGGCAGAAATACGAGCATACGTGTTGACTGTCATTAAATGATTCTTAAATCGACTTAATGAATCGCCATTACCCTCTTCATCCAGATAATCAAACAACTTGTCCATGTCAAGCAATGCTAGTGTTTCATTTAACTTGTCTTTATCTCCCTCAGTAATGGCTTCACTTAATTGATCTTGAATGAGATAACGATAATTCGTCGATTGAGCGGTTAATTCTTTGAGTCTGCTTATCCGTGCTTCTTTTAAGGCCTCTTTATCATCTTTTTTACTCATAGGGCAGATTCCTTCCTTAAATTATGTATTTGAAAGTACCTTATATCTTAAATAATAACATAAGTTTTAAGAAAAAGAACATAATATGCATAAAAAACAAATGTTTTATTTTTATTTGTATCCTTTATTAAAGAACATTCTGACTTGTTCTGAGTACAATACCATTAATAATATAAAAATGATTAAACGAAAGTGATGAATAAATTTCTTTTTATTCATATTAAGAAAGAACAAACACCATACTCAAGGATCAAGGTCGTTTCTTTTTACATCGTCGTAAGAGAGTGATACCATATTGAGTATAGAAGTGAACAAAATGTGACAGTTTAAAGGAGTGAAGGAATGGATCGCCACATATTAGGTACTTTTAGAGATGAATCAGATGTTATTAATGAAGTCAATAGATTAATTAATGACGAAGGCTATTCTCCAGAGGAATTAATGGTAGTCATTGATAATGACCACGACTATGAAGAAAAGCTTCATACTTTAAAGCAAGTTGAAATTAATGAAATTGATGTCGGAGAAAGTGTATGGGATAGGATAAAAGACACCTTTTCTTTTGGCTCGTATAATACAAAAGAGGATTCTCAGACTTTAGAACAGTATGGTGTCCCGCAAGAAAGATCTGAAGATTTTATGGATGCATTGAAAGACGGGGAGATTATTCTACTAGCTAATACTGATGCTCCCGCTAATAATGAATTGTCTCAAGTAAACAATGAAGTTGTGGAAGAAGATGAAAGGATGATTAATATGGATAAAAATAATAAACCGATTGATGAAGTAAATACTGAGGAAGAAGAAGCTATCCAAAGCAACGAGTCAGATAATGAGGATAAAGAAAAACCGAGTAACGTGAATACATCAGAAACAGACGAAGAGAACATGGTTGAATCTATCGATCCCAGTCAAGCTGAAAATACGCGTAGTGAAGAAAATGCATCTGTTACTAAAAACAACCAGGCATCTGATGAAGAACAAGAAAGTCAAAGTAACGAAGAGAGCCAATGGACAGATGAAGAAGAAGAACCAGATTTGACTGGTGAAGAAGAAACGGTTGACAAAGGTGAAACAGAACACAATTATGGCAATACAGTAGCTGAAGGTGTGGTCAAACCAGAAGTGAAAAGTCCGTTAAACACTGACGATAAAGATGAGAAGGATCCTTCGGAAGAATCTGAAGCACCTGAATCTGACGCCCAATACCCAGAAAGCCATGAAGACGCTGGAATGAAATCTGAAGAATAACTGAATAAGTAGGAGTGATAGGATGACTGAGAAAGATAAAATACAATCACAAGAACCTAAAAAAGATTATTACATCGATGATGAATCTAAAAATATGGATAGAGAACCCATAGTCGAGTCTGAAAACTATAAGCCAGCTGGGAAATTAAAGGATAAGGTCACCCTCATTACCGGTGGGGACTCAGGAATTGGCGCAGCTACGGCTATTTTGTATGCTAAAGAAGGAGCGAAGGTAGCCTTCACTTACTATTCTTCGGATAATGATGCCCAGCGTACGAAGGAGCGTTTAGAAGAATTAGGATCGGATGTTATGACGTTTAAAGGAGATGTAGGAGACGAGTCGTTTGCGCAGAAAGTCATCAGTGATGTAACAAGTCATTGGGGTAATATTGATGTACTCGTCAACCATGCCGGAGAACAAATGTATCAGGAAAGTATATTAGATATTACAGCAGAACAGATAGATAGAACATATCGAACGAATATTTTCAGCATGTTCTACTTTACTAAAGCAGCTTTTCCATACCTAAATGAGGGAGCATCCATTATTACAACTTCTTCCATTACTGCCTATAAAGGCAATCCGAATTTAATAGATTATTCAGGTACCAATGGAGCGATTGTTTCCTTTACACGTTCTTTATCTCAAAACAAAGAGATTATAGATAAAAAAATACGTGTCAATTCGGTGGCACCTGGTCCTATTTGGACTCCACTGATTCCTGCTACATTCCCAGAAGAAGCCTTAGCAGGTTGGGGTAAGAGTGGCGCACTTGGAAGACCAGGAGAAGCGTATGAATTGGCTCCCGCCTATGTGTATTTAGCCAGTGATGACTCCAGTTATGTTACGGGGCAAACCATTCACGTAAATGGTGGAGAAGTCATAAACGGATAATGAAGAAGAAGGGATGATAAATTATGGATAAGAATAATGAAGTAAAAAGACCCGGTTTTGAAAAAAGAAACGAAGAGAATAGAACTGCCGATGTTCCGATTCCACCTGACACTTCCGCTCCGATGGGCTACATTAACGATCGCCCATTAAAGGACAAAAAAAGTGAAGAATTAATCGATCGAAAAGCAAAAGGCGGTTCGCCTAGTAATGAAGTGGAATTATCCCTCAATCCAGATGAAGAGAATGCATCAGAAGAGGATGTCTTAGACGACGAAAACTAAATATTACTTTATGAGAGAGAAGCACATTGAAAAGAGTGTGCTTCTTTTTTTGCTTCAATTAAGTTGGTAGAAATGTACCCAGAAAGAATGCTATACTTAAAGAATAAGAGCAATAGAGGAGATAACTTATGAGCAAAGAATCTAAAGATAAAAAGAAACAGTCACATATGCCGAACTTAATTGAGTTATCACCGCAAAAAACGAGTGAGAAAGACACTCAAACGAATGAAGAGGTAACTAAAAAAGAATGGGTTATAACAAAAGTTCAGGCTCAAAAAGCTAAGAACAGATTTAATATTTTTGTGAATGGCCAGTATTCCTTTGCAGTAGATGACACTATTTTAGTCACTGAGAGATTGTTTAAAGGAAAAGAATTAACAGAATCAGACATTGAAGATTTAAGAAAAAAAGGGGAGGCCAGCAAAGCCTATCAGTCTGCTTTAAATTATTTAAGCTTTAAAATGCGGTCTGAAAAGGAAATAAGGGATTACCTCCAGCAAAAAGATTATGAAGACATCGATCCAGTGATTGATAAATTAAAAGAGCACAAACTCATCAATGATTTAGTATACGGCAAAAGCTTTGTTCGAACCAATTATCAACTGAGAAATGACGGTCCGAAAAAAATAGAGCGCAAACTTATTCAAAAAGGCTTAACTAATGAAGAAATTTTAACGGCCTTAGAAGAGTATTCTTTAGAACAGCAAAAAGAAAATGTTATGAAAGCCTCAGAAAAAACATTAAAGAGACAAAGAAACAAATCAAACCGAGAAATTCAGCAAAAAGTAAGAGAACAACTTATGTTAAACGGGTTTGAAAATGAAGTGATTAATGATGTGCTGAATGAGATGGACTTAGAACAACCAGAAGATGAAGAATTCGAAGCTTTAAAAAAACAAGGTGAAAAAGCCTGGAATAGATATAGCCGTAAACATACCGATAGTGAATTAGTAAATAAAACTAAAATGTATCTTTATTCAAAAGGGTATCCTAGAGAATTGATTGATAGATTTATTAAGGAAAAAGAGGGAATGAATTGAGTCACAAAAATATATTAGCCAAGCATAACATACAACTATGGCCAAAGGATAAAATAGAAGCATTTAGAAAAAGGTTATTAAATTGGTATGATCAAAACAAACGGGATCTGCCTTGGAGACGAACAAGCAACCCTTATTACATTTGGGTTTCAGAGATTATGCTTCAGCAAACACAAGTCGATACAGTTATTCCTTATTATAATCGTTTTATAAAGACGCTTCCGACTATCCATGATTTAGCTCAAGCGTCAGAAGAGACCCTTCTCAAATTATGGGAGGGACTGGGCTATTATTCACGAGTGAGAAATATGAAAACAGCAGCAATTCAAATAGTCGAAAAGCACGAAGGGGTATTTCCACGAGACAAGAAGGATGTATTGGCTTTAAAAGGAATAGGTCCTTATACTGCCGGTGCAGTCACCAGTATTGCTTTCAATCAGGCAGAACCAGCAGTGGATGGCAATGTCATGAGAGTGATGAGTCGTTTATTTGAAATAGAATTAGATATAGGAAAAGCATCCAGTAGAAAAGTATTTGAGGCGCTCATTTATGAGTTAATAGACCCAGACAGACCGGGTGACTTTAATCAAGCTTTGATGGACTTAGGTGCGACTATTTGTACACCGAATAATTACTTCCCGGAAACCAGTCCTGTAAAAGAGTTTAATGCTTCTTACATTAATGAAACTTGGGAGAGATACCCGATTAAGAAAAGCACTAAAAAAGTCAAAAACTTCACATACTACACTTTGGCTATTAAAAATGAAAGAGGAGAGCACCTATTTGAAAAGCGTCCCTCTAAAGGTGTTTTAGCCGGTATGTGGACCTATCTAATGATAGACGCTGATGATTTACCCAATGAAAAATGGAAATCTTTCGAAAATCAGTCAGATGAATCTCTCATAGAAGACCTTGAGAACTTAGCATTGGAAATGTATGGGGTAAAGATAAAATTAAATAAGCAACTTAAAGGGCAGGTCAGTCATATATTTTCACATTTAAAATGGAATTTATTGGTTTATGAAGGCGACGTGGTTACAGAAGGCGTTGGTATTAAAGAGACTACATGGATACATCCCGAGTCATTTGACTCCATTGCTTTCCCTGTTCCAACACAAAAAGTCAGAAAATTATTAACGGAAATCACGCTGTTTTGATAATTCTCAGTGATAATTTAGGAAACGTTCTTCTTTCATGCTTATTTTATGATATAATAACTCTTGAGATTTAGTAAGTAAGCTATACTTTTTCTAAAATGACTGAGAAAGTAGGTACAAGGATGGAATTTCCAAAAGAAGGAGAGTTCATCACAATAAAAAGTTATAAGCACGATGGAAGTTTACACCGCACGTGGAGAGACACAATGGTGTTGAAAACGACTGAGAATGCACTCATCGGATGTAATGATCATACTTTAGTCATAGAATCAGACGGAAGAAGATGGAAGACACGAGAGCCGGCATTAGTTTATTTTCATAAACATTACTGGTTTAATATTGTCACTATGATTCGACAAAAAGGGGTATCATACTATTGTAACATGGCATCTCCGTATTTAATTGACGAAGAGGGCGCCAAGTATATTGATTATGACTTGGATGTCAAAGTTTTCCCTGATGGAGAAAAACGATTGCTTGATGTTGATGAATATGAAGAACATGGAAAAAAATGGGATTATCCAGATGAAATTGATCTAATACTCAAAGAACATATAAAGATTCTAGTAGATTGGATTAATAACGAAAAAGGTCCTTTTTCAGAAGGCTATGTTGACTTGTGGTATAATCGCTACAAGCAACTAACAGGAAAAAGATAATTGTGATGAACAAACAGTAGAAGGAAAATTGACTCTTCTACTGTTTTCCTTGCTTAATATTCCATAACGAGCGAGCTATTTTACATAGGAAAGGAACTAACAGTGTGAAAAAAAGTGTGATAACGATACCGTTACTTCTTATAGCGACCATTCTTACCATATTTTTTGGAAGAAGATACGCGGCACACCAGCAAGAAGAAATGGATAATAATCAATTACTTATTGTCGAAGAGGCGACAGACGATGAAACAGAAGCAGATCAATCGTCTCAATACAATGAGACAGAAACAGACTCTTTGTCTCATTCAATAGAGGAATACGAATCGAGAATAGACTCTTTATCTTTATATGAAACGTTAGATTATCTATCACTAACAAATGAAGACGTGACCGTTGCTTATTATGGCGATATTGATGCGGAAGCTGAGTGGGTTAGTCTCGTGAACAATTATTTAAATACCGCTGTAAGTGGAAACTTGACTATTTCAAATTTTACCTATCCTCAAGAGGATACTTATGAGCTATACATACAACAAACGACTCAGTCACTCACATCTGAAAATCCTGATGTTATTTTTTACGGGTTGCCCGCGCTTCCTGATAAAATAAGAGATATTGGCTTAGCCGAAACCGAACAGTATATGACTGCTTTAGTCTCACAACTAAATGATTTGGATACGACTGAATTAATTTTAATTGAACCTTATCCAATCGTGAATGAAATAAATCAACTTAACTCTCGATCGCTGGATTATAGAAGTTATTTAGGAAGAATGCAGCAAGTCGCATCTGAATTAGCCGTACCCATTATTCCTTTACATGACGAATTCACCAGTAGAACGGAAGAGAGTGGGTTAGAAGCTTTTTATACAGAAGACAATACTCAGTTGAATCAAGAGGGTGTCGAACTTGTCGTGACAATATTAGACGAATGGTTTCAACAGGACTTATAATAGCAAAGAGACTTAATACACTTACATGTATTAAGTCTCTTTTTAATAGGATGAACGAATGGAAGTCTTATTATCTGAGTGATTAAGCTTATAGCTACTCACAAGCGTGTTTAAGTGTTGAAGGTTTTCTTCGTAAGTGAGGACGGCAGACATGAGATGAATGACTGTATTGCTCTGGCCGTAATCATCTTTCAAATAGGACTCCAGGCTTGCTTCATTAAAGAAAGATTGCATAAATTCTTTTCTTAAATCCGATTTATAAGCTATAAAATTAACTTCCTTTGGTTGAATGCGCCCGTTCCACTTTAAAATAATCTGTTCGTGAGCAGACATCAGTGTTTCTAAACGTTCTCTAAGTAAGACTCTTAAATGCTCTGGAAAATGATTGTACACATTTTCTGCATGGTAGAGAGTGTGTACTAATGAAAAAGTAGCATCCGTGGTACGAATAAATTGTCTGTACACCACTAATAATCGGGTAATAGAATATTCTTTTCTAAAAGGAAATTTATACCAGTACCCATCTTGCAAGAAAGCTAAAAGACGTTTCATTTCAATGATGGATTTTTCCAAGTTGTTCAAATCTTTGCGCATTAGCGGGTATTGGACATTTTTTCTTAAACTTACACGGATGAAGCGCGTTAAGTCGTCTGTCACATGATTGGTTAAATCAAATAACTTTTGTTCATAATTTGGCCGAAGCATTAAGTGATTCACAATAAAGGCGATGCCTACACCAATAAAGGTTAATAGCACTCTCGTAATGGCATTATATATGATTTGGTCACTTGTCGACAACATAATAATGATTAAGGTCATAGCCGAAAGACCAATCACGTTATTTAACCGCAATTGATGGAGCAAGGCTATTAAGATAGCTGTAGCTAAGCTTATAATAATATAGGAGGTTCCAAATAAGCTAGCCATTACAATCGCAACTAAACCACCGATTGTATTAGCTAACAAACGTTCCCAAGTCGTTTCAAACGATTTTTTGACAGAAGGTTGCATAGAGGCAACAACTGAGATAGCAGCTAAGGATAAGTCTTCAATTCCAAATAATGTTGGGATATATAAAGAGAGCAGGACGGCTAAACTTGTTTTAAATGTTCGTGCACCTATTTTCATTGGTACGGTTTCACGCCTTTTATTATTTATTTTGTATCCCTAGTATACTATAAATGAGAGACCTTTGTTTAATTAATTCATGGCAAGCTTGTTATATTCTTGCAAAATAGGTATGAAGTCTGTATCATTTGTATTAAGTAAGGGAATATATATGAAGGATTGAGAAGAATGAGCTATTTAGTAGAACAATCCATTGAAAGACTTAAATATAATAATATACGTATTACACCTCAAAGACATGCCATATTAGAATTTCTTATAGAACACGATAGTCACCCAACGGCTGATGAAATTTATAAGGCACTGGAAGATCGTTTTCCAAGTATGAGTGTAGCAACAGTTTATAATAATTTACGTCTGTTTATACAATTAGGATTAGTTAAAGAAATGATGTTTGGAGATAACTCCAGTCGATTTGATTTTTCTTCTACAGAGCATTATCATGCCATTTGTTCAAACTGTGGAAAGATTGAAGATATTTATTATCCAGGTTTAGATGATGTTGAAATCGTAGCGAGTAATTTAACGGGGTTTGAAGTATCGTCTCATCGTTTGGAAATTTATGGTTTATGCCCAGATTGTCAACCGGAAACTCAGAATCAAAATTAAAGAATGTACAAGAAAGTCTTATCCAACTGAGAGGAATATTCCTTTTATAGATAAGGCTTTTTATTATTTTTTTTATTTTATCTAGCGTACAATTGGGTTAACTAGGTAGCAAAGGAGCAGACTTATGAAAGATTGTATTATCATAGCTAACCCATCTTCAGGGAAAAAGGAAGCTAAAGAATTTGCAGAACAAGCGAAAGCCTTTTTAGTAAAATATAATAGAAAAGCAAATATTAAATACACCACAAAAAAATCAGATATCTCAACATTTGCTAAGCGTGCCAGCGACGAACACTACCACACCATTATTGTAATGGGAGGGGACGGAACGGTTACTGAGCTAGTCAATGGATTGAAAGAACAAGAGCATAAACCAGTTATTGGTATTATACCAACCGGAACGGTCAATAATATAGCGAGAAGCCTGGGCTATTCTCCCAATCCTGAAGAAGCGATTGAACAATTAGTTGAAGCGGATGAGAGAAAGATTGATGTGGGTCGTATAAATAATCAATTATTTTTAAGTTCGGCTTCTGCAGGTTCAATACCGGAAACCGTATGGGAAGTCAGTGATGAACAAAAAGAAAAATATGGACCAGCTGCATATTTCTTTTCTGGTATTCAATCCTTAAGGGACGAAGGGTTTTACAAGATGGCGATTGATCTAGACGGAGAAAAAAGGAAAGTAGACCTCAGTCTTTTACTCATAGGAGTATCCCATTCTATCATTGGCATTCCCAACTTTTTTGATCATGCTTCCTATGATGATGGAAAACTCCATTTGTTTGGACTTAAAAAGACAACGATAGGGGAAAAAATTGCGGTCTTGCCCTCTCTATTCTTAAATAATGAAGAATTCAATGAGAGCCAAGATTATGCCTTCACTGCTTCTTTTAAAAAAGCGACTATTTCTGTAGAGGAGAACCCTGCATATTTAGCAGTGGATGGAGAAAAAGGACCCAAATTTCCAATTGAAATAGAAGTATACCCTCGCTACCTTAGCTTTTTAGTTCCCCAAACCTAAGCATGAGAGTAGATAATAGGTTTAACTCTTTGGTATTCTTTTATTAATAGAAAGAAAGGATGATTGCATGGCAGAAGCAGATTGGTGGACAGAAGCCGTTATATATCAGCTCTATCATAGAAGTTTTAAGGACTCTAATAATGATGGAATAGGGGACATCAACGGGATTAGAGAAAAGTTAGATTATATTAAGTCACTTGGCGTAAACACGCTTTGGATAAACCCTTTAACACTGTCTAATCAAGTGGATAATGGGTACGATGTGATGGATTACAAAAAAGTCGATCCTCTATTTGGAACAGAAGAAGAAAGTGATTTACTCATAAAAGAGGCAAAAGAGAGAGGATTTAAACTCATTTTTGATCTTCCTTTAAATCATACATCCGATCAGCACCCCTGGTTTAAAGAAGCGCTAAAAGGAAAAGATAATCCATATAGGCACTATTATATCTGGGCTGATTCCGACGGCGACCCTTATCCTAATAATTGGAAAGCGGGTTTTGGCGGATCTGCTTGGACAAGGGAACTCAATGGAGACCAGTACTACCTTCATTTATTTATGGAAAACATGCCTGACTTAAACTGGGACCATGAACCATTGAGAAAAGAAATAGCTGATATTATTAATTATTGGATTGATAAAGGAATAGACGGCTTTCGATTAGACGCATTTATTTACCTGGATGTGTATAAAGATTTCCCAGACCACCCAGATGAATGGGGAGAAGGACAAGATGTTGTTGAAAATGGAGAGAAACTTAAATAGTATTTGACTGAGTTAAATGAGCGAATAAAGAAAAAAGATAATAATATCTTTATGATAGGTGAAGCAACAAGTGCCGATGCAGAAACAACAAAGTGGTACACAGAAAATAACATGGTAGATAAAGTTATTACACTTCAATACTTAACATTTAAAGACGAAGAAAAGTTAGAAGAATTACCTGAAGATAAGCAGCATGTTCCGTTGGATTTAAAGGAATTTAAAAAGACTCAAGAAGCCTTCCAAGAGATGAGTTCAGACAAAGGCGGCCCAATATTATTTTGGTCTAACCACGATTTGCCTCGCTCTCCGCAAAAGTTTGGGGATATGGAAAACTATCGAGATAGTACAGCTAAAATGATGGCTACCTTGCTTTACTTACAGCCGGGTATACCGATTATATATTACGGTGAAGAAATCGGGATGAATACTGTCTGGTTTGAAGATCCAGAAAACATAACTGATGCTGGAGTAATGGACTTTTACAATGCAGCCCGTCAACAAGGCTGGTCGCTTGAAAAGACCATGTACCATCTAAATCTGACGTCAAGGGATAACAGCAGAGGTATCATGCAGTGGACAGATGAAGACAGAGTAGGCTTCACTGAAAGCGCTGCCCCTTGGACCATTTTTAATCAAGAAGCAAGGTATAATGTCAAGGATCAAGAAGCAGATGAAAAGAGTATACTCAATTACTACAGACAGTTAATGAAACTTAGAAAAACAGATCTCTTCAAAAAGGCACATGGACGTTGTTAAATACGAAAGACCATTTATACGTCTATAAGCGAGAGTTTGAAAATAAAAAAGCTCTCATTGTTTGTAACTTTTCATCTAAAGAAGATATTTTTGATGGTGAAGAAGTGATGCACGATAGAGAAGTCGTATTGCAGACAGAGGGGATCGAAATAGAAAATCAGACTATTACACTCCCACCTTATGGCGCTTGTGTTTTATTATCGAATGGATAAACCGAAAGCCTTGCCATTACAAGGGGAGGCTTTTGTCTTGAAGACGTGTATCATATAATGGATTTTTATCAAAATGGGAATTAACATTGAAATAGTGTAAAGAATTTGTTATAATTTAATTTGGATAAACGGTGCAGATGAAATCAACTGTATCAAATCCTAATAATTCATTGACAGCTTTTGTGTCTGATGCTATGATATAAGAGTTGCTGATTGAATAGTTTATTCCGCAATAGCTCAGTTGGTAGAGCGCACGACTGTTAATCGTGTTGTCGCAGGTTCGAGCCCTGCTTGCGGAGTTTTATTATGGAGAATTGTCCGAGTGGCTTAAGGAGCACGCTTGGAAAGCGTGTATACGGGCAACCGTATCGAGGGTTCGAATCCCTCATTCTCCTTTTAATTTAGGCCCCTTGGTCAAGCGGTTAAGACACCGCCCTTTCACGGCGGTAACACGGGTTCGAATCCCGTAGGGGTCATTGGCATAAATAGGCGCTGTAGCTCAGTTGGTAGAGCAACGGATTGAAGCTCCGTGTGTCGGCAGTTCGACTCTGTCCAGCGCCATATAAGTTACGGAGGGATAGCGAAGTGGCCAAACGCAGCGGACTGTAAATCCGTTCCTTCGGGTTCGTAGGTTCAAATCCTACTCCCTCCACTTTTAGGGGTATAGTTTAATGGTAAAACTATGGTCTCCAAAACCATCGATGTGGGTTCGATTCCTACTACCCCTGTTAAGTTTTATATTATGGCGATTGTGGCGAAGTGGTTAACGCATCGGGTTGTGGTCCCGACATTCGTGGGTTCGATTCCCATCAGTCGCCCTTTGATTGGGCTATGGCCAAGCGGTAAGGCAACGGTTTTTGGTACCGTCATTCCCAGGTTCGAATCCTGGTAGCCCAGTACTATAATTAATTAAAACCCAGTGCTCAAGCATTGGGTTTTATTATATTAAATTTTAAACGAAAAGAGTTTTATTATGGGGAAAAATCATGGAAAGTTCTTACTTATTATCGGTTTAGTCATCGTGTCTTTATCTCTTTATTTGGTATCCATTGATCCGTTAATAGCCGGAATTGGTCTATTAGTAGGGGGATGGAATGTAGTAAATGGTATATTGACTTTAATGGGTAAATCATTTTTCCAATCAAAAGACGAAGACGACTAGTATCACTTAGTGATGGGTTCTCATATAAAAATATATAAGAAACTCGCAGATTACTTAAGGAACATCATAAGTAATCTGCGAGTTTCTATTATTTATTCTGTGTCTTCGGAATCAGTATTATCTTCATCATCTGAAGGAGGTGTCCCGTTGTTTTCATCTTCTTCGGGTTCCTCATCATCTGGATCCTCTTCTTCTTCTTCCGGTTCTTCAGGAGGGGTACCTTCATCATTGGGTTCCTCAGTATCAGGCTCCTCGTCTACAGGCTCTTCCTCTTCATCCTCTGGCTCTTCTATTTCTTCCTCAACCTCTGTTTCATCCTCTTCATCCTCTTCTTCCTCTTCCTCTCGTTCAGGAATAGTGACCGAAATGGAAGTAGTCGGTCCAGTATTTCCATATGCGGAAACCGCAAGTGTAATAGTGAGTGGTCCAGATGGCGGTTCTGACACAGAATAGTCAGTAGTAGATAAAGTAGTGGACTCTCCACCGACCGTTAATTGATAACTAACCTCTTCGTCTTCATTTTGTAAACTGTATTCATCCCATGTAATACTCAATTCATCTGCTTCTTCATCATATTCAGCAGTTAAACCGGTAGGGGCATCTAATTCTTCACCAAATTGAGTAGATTGTTCGCTTGGTTCGGTTCCGGCAACAAATAACTCAGTGACAATATTGCTTGCAGGCGTATTGGGACCAGGCAATTGAGCTGGATTCGTTCCGTCTTCGACTGCCACTTGAGTGACTGAACTAGGTTGCGTCCAATCGGGATTGTCTAAGCCTTCTGATACGTACTGCATGACGTCTCTATATATAAGACGCGGGATATTTCTGGAACCATCTTCAAAGGATAGGTAGCCATCCCTGTTATTAGCATAACCGACCCATACGGATAATGAATAGTTGCTTGTGTATCCGACATACCACGAGTCGGGAACACTGCCAGAAGGGTAGCCTAACTCTTCTAATTGCTCTTCAGTAAAGTTAGTGGTTCCTGTTTTTCCAGCCTGAGGTAATCCTGGTATACCGACTGTACTATTAAAATTAGAAACGACCCCTTTGAGCATATCTGTAATCATATAAGCTGTATAATCCGACATAGCTTGATTCGTTTGAGGGGTTAAATCAATCTCTTGTCCATCTTGAGTCACAATACGTTCTACAGTGTAGGGCTCAGTATAATTTCCTCCGTTAGCAAAAGGGGCATAAGAAGCAGCTAACTGAAGAGGGGACATATTCCCGTTAATAGAAGATTGAGGAGTGATTGTCGTGTCTTCAATACCCACATTACTTAAAAATTCCTCAACTTGACTCACTTCTAAATCTTCATTCATGATTTTTGCAGCTGGAACATTTCTGGAATCAACCAGAGCTTCACGCATACTCATTTGGCCTTTGAATTGACGATCGTAGTTTCTAGGACTCCAATTCGTATTCGGTTCAGTATATTCAGAATCATCCACTTGATGGTAGGTTGAGTACTGCAAATACTCAATCGCTGGACCATAAGTCGATAAGGGCTTCATAGTCGAACCTACTGCTTTTGTTTCTAACGCATGGTTATGACTTCTCACGCTCTCACGATTACGTCCACCGCCTAAAGCACGCACTTTACCCGTATCTGCTTCAACTAAAGAGACCGCAGACTGGATTTCTTCGTTCGTCCAGTTAATGTCTTCTGAATGCATGACTTCATAAACCTGTTCTTGGGCCTCCATGTCTAAGTTAGTATAAATAGTTAACCCAGCAGTTGAAGGATTAAATTCTGTTTTTTCTTCCACTTCTTTTATGACTGTATCTAGATACGCTTCAAATACTAGAGCATTAGAATCTTCTTGTGAACGATCAACTAAACCTTCGTCAATAGGAATAGCTTTCGCTTCTTCTGCTTGTTCTGCAGTAATATGTCCTTCATCTCGCATGACGTTAATGACCACATCTCGACGTTTTTTTGCTGTTTCAGGATTAACATACGGATCGTATCGGTTAGGCGCTTGAGCCATACCGGCAAAGAGAGCCGCTTCATGTAATTCTAATTCACTGACATGTTTACCATAATATTCTTCTGCAGCTGTTGAAATTCCATAAACATTTCCTGCCATATGAATTTTGTTCATATATAAAGTTAATATCTGTTCTTTGGATAGCTGACGTTCTAATTGAATGGCCAACCAAGCTTCTTGAGCTTTTCTTTCCAACGTTTGATCTTCTTTTAAAGTAGAGAAGACAGACAGTTTAACTAATTGTTGAGTAATGGTACTTCCACCACCGACAATTTGTCCACGATTCGTCACATAACCTATGGCTGCTCGTGCTATACCAATCGGGTCAATTCCCATGTGCTCTTCAAATCGTTGGTCTTCAATGGCAGTCATAGCGTCTATCATAACTTGAGGGTATTCACTGGCATTCGCATAATCCCGACTTTCTCCACCAAGTGTGTAAAAGACATTTCCATTCATATCAACTAACTCTGAAGAGAAGGTACCGAGTAAATCTTCTTCAGTCATTTCAGGTGCATTGGATGCATAATAAGTAAACAAAGCACCTCCAGCAACTATGGCCAATAACAATAAAGTGACAAAGGTCAAAATGATCCGTTTAATCCATTTACCTGCACCACCTTTATTGGGATTCTTTTTCTTTTTATCTTTCTTTTTATAATCTTTTCTAGACATATTTTTATTTTGTGACATAATATTCTCCTTTTTTCCTATATAATAATAGAGAGGCAACTTTCCTGTTTATCAAGACGTTACGATACACTAAATAAAAGAAGCCGTCAATGTTTTGGACCTTTATCATGAGTAATCGTGTGACATTCTGTCAATTATTTGATCGACAACCGTCAAGTAAGGAAGGCGTGGGGCAATAGTATAGTCTAATTCATAAGCCAGTTTTTCAATGGTTTTTAATGGAATCGACTTTTTACCATCCGCTTCAAACTGCTTTTCCCATAAAACGGCTAAATCTGAGTACTCAAGTAAAAAAACTCGGAGTAAAACACTAAATCGAATAATGACAAAGCAAATACCCCCATGCTCCACACACTTTTTCATATGTTCCAATTGGTGGTCATGAAAGTTTTTTAACGGAAAAGACGTTTTATTGCGTGTTTCTTTTGCTTCAAAATCAATATAATAGCCTCTGTAAACGCCGTTGTAATCCGTAGTCGAAGCCTTTCTATAGTAGGCTTCTGTAATCTTAGCTGCACTCCGCCTTGGATAGTTCACGTTCACCACTTGTATGGGAATCGGTTTTTTATGAATGATGGCTTGATTATGAAGGCGGTAGTACTCATTGGTCTGGTTCAAATCTTCTTCCAGACTCATTCCTCTATTGCTGTAGGATAACTTCTTTTTAGACAATGGTTTTTTAGATTGCTTTTTAGTGTTCTTTTTGTCATCATTAATATACGGTTTTCCGTTGGGGTAACGTATAGTCAATTCAGTCACACCTTTAAAATATGATGACTATAGTATACCAAACATATGTACAATGTTATAGAAAAGGTGAGAAAATTTATTAAAAACTTATATGTTTCAGGCTACCGATCTTATGAAGTAGGCGTGTTTTCAAATGATGATCCGAAACTTTTTTATATAAAAGAATTCTTTAAGAGACGGTTAATCGGCTATATTGAAAGTGGATTAGAATGGGTAATTATTTCAGGTAATTTAGGTACGGAACAATGGGTAGCAGAAGTCGTACTTGATTTGAAGGAAACCTATCCCGAAATACGCTTAGGGATTTTACTTCCTTATCTGGAATTTGCCGGGAATTGGAATGAGGGAAATCAGGCTCTTTTTAATGAAATAATACAAAAAGCCGATTATACCAACTACACATCAAATAAACCATATGAAAACCCAGGTCAGTTAAAAAACAATCAAGCGTTTATTATTCAAAATACAGAGGGTTGCTTGTTGTTTTACGATGTAGAGAATGAAGGAAAGGTATCCTATGTCCATGATATGGCATTGCTTTATCAAGAAAATCATCCTTATGAAATCGAAAGGGTTGGTTTTGACGAACTGCAGTGGTTTGTGAATGATTTAGAAGAATTATAAACCTTGATATCTTCACTTTTGTGTGTGGTTTTGCTATAATAGGACTATAGTAAAAATTATATTTATAAAATGAAAATAAGTTTATACTGTCATAAATAATAGATAAGCGGATGAGGTGTAGGAATGGATAGGGAATTAACTCAAAAAGAGATTCTTGAAAAAGATTTTAATAACAAAATGCGTGGCTACAACCCGACTGAAGTGGATGAGTTTTTAGATATTGTTATTAGAGACTATGAATCATTTCAGAATGAAATTGATAAATTAAAATCAGAGAATAATCGTTTGCTAGATAAACTGGATGAGCAAGCTAAGCAGATGAGCACCCAGCAGCAAAATCAAAGTCAGTCCAGTTCAAGTGTAACAAACTTTGATATCTTGAAGCGACTGTCTAACTTAGAACGTCATGTATTTGGATCTAAATTAGATAACGAATAATATTTAAATAATGTGTACATCACGGATAATCGCGCAGTTAGTTTAACTGTGAGGAAAGTCCATGCTCACACAGACTGAGATGTCTGTAGTGTTCGTGCGTAGCGAAACCATAAGCTACGGCTCCCTTTATAGGGATGACGGCAGGAAAAAAAGCTAAGGGGCAACCTAAGCTTGAGTACCCTTGAAAGTGCCACAGTGACGAAGCACTAGTGGAAACACTAGTGGTGGAACGGGTAAACCCCTCGAGTGAGCAACCCAAACATTGGTAGGGGCACTTTTCTCCCGGAAATGAACGGAGAGAAGAGGCAGAGCGCTAAGCTCGTGCAGACAGATGATTATCTCTGAAAGAGCGCAGTCTCTTTCTAGACAGAACATGGCTTACAGTGATGTACATAGCGACTGGAATCCTCTCTTTTTAGGGAGGATTTCTTTACGTATTAAGCCGTTTAGGGCATACTAATAGAAGAGAGAGGTGGCAGATGAATGGAATATAATTTAATCGCTACAGCGGCTAGTGGAATCGAAGCACTAGTTGGAAATGAACTGAAAGATATGGGATATGACGTCCAAGTTGAAAATGGACGAGCACGATTTAAAGGGACAGAAGAAGATATTGCCAAAACAAATTTATGGTTAAGAACGGCTGATCGTGTAAAAATAGTCGTGGGTGAATTTAAAGCCAAAACTTTTGATGAGCTATTTGAACAAACCAAGGCCTTGCCGTGGGATGAGTATTTAGCCGTGGATTCTGCTTTTCCGGTATCCGGTAAATCGATTAAATCGACTTTATACAGTGTTCCCAACGTCCAGCGTATTGTAGACAAAGCCATTGCTGAAAAGATAAAAGATGTCTATCACAGAAGAGGGATGTTGCCAGAAACGGGAGCTAAGTTTCCGATTGAAGTAGCTATCCGGAACGATAAAGTGTTACTCACAATCGACACCACGGGCGACAGTCTGTTTAAGCGAGGATACCGATCGGAAAAAGGCGGGGCTCCACTAAAAGAGAATATGGCAGCTGCCCTGATTATGTTGACTACTTGGAGAAAGGATCGTCCTTTGGTTGACCCAACCTGTGGTTCAGGGACTATTCCGATAGAAGCCGCATTAATCGGGCATAACATTGCCCCTGGTTTCAACCGAACCTTTTTATGTGAAGACTGGCACTGGATGCCTAAAGAACTATGGCAAAAGGTTCGTTTAGAAGCAGAAGAGCAAGCGGATTATGATGTTGAACTAGATATAAAAGGATACGACATTGACCAGCGCATGATTGAAATAGCCAAATCAAACGCAATGGAAGCCGGACTAGCTCACAGTATTGAATTCAAACAAATGCAAGTGAAAGACTTCGATACAGATAAGAAATTTGGCATCATCATCTCCAACCCTCCATACGGAGAACGTTTAGGAGATCCAGAGGAAGCTTACGAATTGTATCGTCAGATGGGCGAAGCATTCAGACCACATGAAACGTGGAGTAAATACATCATCACAAGTGATTTAGATTTCGAAGAACATTACGGACAACGAGCCACTAAAAAACGAAAATTATATAACGGTTACCTCAGAACGGATTACTTCCAATATTGGGGAAAGCGCAAATAAAAGCGATAAAAGCACAATAAGCCTGTTCAATCAGCCTTTTTGTGCTTTAACTTGTTGCAACATTAGGAGGTAAAATAAGATTAAATGCGTGACATTAAACTTGATTGAATAAAAAGTGTGAGTTATACTATTTTTGTAGTAAAAGTTATAAGAAACGGACAATTGAATCAGAAATGGGAAGGGAAAATGAGCAATTTGTTTCCAACTCGTCGTGATTTTATGGATTTTGGTGGTCGCTTTTTTGATGATTTCTTTAATCAGTCGTTGTCTAATGTTTCCAGTTTCAACACAGATATTAAGGAGCTGGAGAAAGAATATGTATTGGAAGCTGACTTGCCAGGAATGACAAAAGAAAACATCCGATTAAATTATCAGGATAATGTCCTATCTATTGAGGCAAAGACAGATGCAAGTAAAGATGAGAGAGATGATGAAGGCAATTATATTCGTCGCGAACGGATGAGTCGCTCTTACAGCCGTCAGTTTGTACTAAAAGATGTAGATGAAGAAGGAATAAAAGCAACATTTGAAAATGGTGTATTAACTGTTACCTTACCCAAAAGAGAAACTAAAAAATCTGAATCGGGTAATATTCCAATTAATTAAAACGACTTATGGAGGCAGACGCTGCAAAGCGGCTGTCTCTTTTTGGTTCCTATAAAGGATAACGAAATAGTCTAAATAAATAATTATTAAAATGAAGCTATTAATGGTATATTTACTATAATATGATTATGGTGTCAAAACCCCATAATTTTAAGCACTTAATCAACTTGAAATGCTCAAAAGTATACAGTT
>NZ_BAAACW010000018.1:0-1764 GCF_039521845.1 Alkalibacterium iburiense | reverse complement strand
TATTATACTAAAAACCCCCTATTCTATCTATTGAAATCATAGGTAGAATAGGGGTTTTTCAGCAGTCTCCTAATTTATTAGGGGGCTTTTTATTTGTAAATAATTATGTAAAAAAACGCAAAAAAGCACTACCCATGTTATAATGTGATTGACTAAAAAAATTTAATTTTGGATTGAGCTCTTGTGTTGTTGCCGCAACCCGAGGGCTCTTTCTGCGTTATACTCAACTTTTTCGTTTAAGACTTTGTAGATGATACGAATCAATTTATGGGCACAAGCTACTCTCGCGAGTAGTTTCTTCCCAGTTCGTTGAAAAACAACATGATACTTATAACTGAATGGTCGATCCCTTGAATTCCCAGCGATGCCACCACTGGTGACCAATGCAGATTTTAAATATTTGTTTCCTCGTGTTGTACGAGACGAATAGCTTTTCCCTGCGCTTTCATACGATCCTGGCGACAACCCTGCCCAAGAAGCTAAGTGTCCAGCTGATTCAAAGGCCTCTACATTTGGACCAATTTCTCCGAGAATAACAGCTGCACTTTCCTCATTGATGCCCGGAATTTTTTGTAGGAGTCCGTATTCAAGTGGGAAATACTGTAGAGCGTATTCTTTAATAACCGCTTTAATTCGATTAACTTTCTTTGTATAAAAATAAAACTCTTCCAATGATTCACTTAATAGGAAGCGGTCATTAAAAGATAATTTACCATCCATGGCGAGTAGTAAATCCTCGGCAGAAGCTTTCACTCTTCCGTGCCGACAAGCCTCAACCCTTTCAAGAGTAAGCACTTCTCCGTCCACAAATAATTCGATTAAACGAAGGCCAGTTGTTCCATAAATATCGGATAGAAAACTGGTTAATTTAATATTCCCTCGTTGGAGAATATTATGCATTTCATTTTTGGTTTGTGTTAATTTTTGGCCATAGGCCTTACGCCGACGAGTGAGTAGCCGAAGCTGCCCAACTTCAGGCGTCGGAATGTAAGATGAACGGAGTAATCCGACCCGTCCCAGTTGAGCCAACCATTCCGCATCTTTCACATCTGTTTTACGTCCGGGGACATTCTTGACGTGTTCAGCATTACAAAGCATTTGATGGATGTCAGAGTCACTAAAAATATTAAAAACAGGTACCCAATATTGACCCGTACTTTCCATAAAAAGATCCGTGACCCCGTGGTCAATCATCCAACTCAAAGCCTCTCTTAATTCAAAAGTTCTTGTCCCAAAGGTTCGAATTACTTTCTTCGGTTTGGCAGTGTCCAAAGGACCGTCTAAAATACAACAGGTAATTGATTTTTGATGCACATCAATTCCACAACAGGTCTCCACCATGACTTCCATGTTTCTCACCTCTAAAGTAAATTAAGGTAGAAGAGTTCATCATGTTTATTTGTCATTTTATTTCCACGCTCTTTGGCGTAATTGGCTTATCGCAAAAATGATCAACTCAACCAGTTTTTATTACAGGATCGGCAAATCCCAGAAAAAGATCGGCTTTATACTACCTTATATTAATTATACGATAAAACCATTTACTCTAGTGGCTTAGGGCGCTTGCGCCCATAGAGTTTTTATTTGAAAAATAATCAGCTTTAACGTTATGGCACTTAAGTAATGAGCGAAAGTATTAACTTTTAACGGCTTTGATAGGAGGATAGAGGCGGTAAAAATAGAATAATAATACTATGATTATGGTGTCAAAACCCCATAATTTTAAGCACTTAATCAACTTGAAATGCTCAAAAGTATACAGTT
>NZ_BAAACW010000017.1:0-76110 GCF_039521845.1 Alkalibacterium iburiense | reverse complement strand
TCAAATTTGACAAAAAAATAAAGCCATAACAGGCTTTGTGTCACTTTTTATTGATTCCAGCTGTTAAACTCCCGTGATTGACATACTTTGTGAATGTGTTATTATAAATGTGCAATCAATCACATAAGTAAAACAGGAGGAACAAATATGGTAAAGTGGAACAGACTATTATTTATTACAGCAAGCGTGGGGGTACTAGCCGCTTGTGAAGGAGCCGTCAACGAAAATTCAAATGACGCGACTGAAGAAACGGCAGATACAGAAGAAACAGCAGATACAACTACTGGAGCAACACAAGTAGTTGTTAACGATGAAGAATCATTATTAGAAGGGTTATCTAGTGATGGAGCTTGGATCGTAATATTTGAAGATGACATTACAACAGAAGAAGAATTAGTCATGGTAGACGGTTTCACAAATAACGCTGGTGAACCTGAACGTAAACTAGCTTTATACACTCAAGATGAAGACCGTAACGTAACAGATACATTTACATTATCAGCACCAAGTATTACCATTCAAAATGAGAGCACTCGTTTGCAAAATGGTACATTCGAAGGTGACGTATACGTTGAAGCTGAAAACTTCCGTTTAATCGGCGGAACAATTGATGGAGATTTAATCTTCAGCAGTGAAGAGCTACAGGAGTCTGCTGAATTAGACGAAGGTACAGTTACTGGAGAAATCAGAGTAGAAGAATAATATAAGCTTTAGAACCCTCTCATGAGCCAAAATGGCCTTTTGAGAGGGTTTTTTATGAGAAAACAATGAGTAACTATTTAGGGATTTCTAAAGTGCAGATTTGTTGACTACTTCACAACGATAAGTTATAGTATACTAAGTAATGAAAAGAGGAAGGTTTGTCCGAATATCTATTCTCTCCGCTTCTTCTTTCATTTAGGGAAACTAATTACATTGCAAGTTGAAAGGTAAGGGATAAAAAATGGGTTTATTGAAAAAGAAATTAGCAGCAGGTGCAGCAGTCGTTGCATTAGGCGGATTTTTAGCAGCATGTGACAACGGCGGTACTGACGATGCAGCAACAGATAACGGAGACAACGGAGATGCAGTAACAGCTGCTTCTATTACAGCTGATCCTGAAGAAGTGGTTGCTTCTTTAGGCGCAGACGGAAACTGGATTACAGCACTAACTGATGACGTAACAGTTGACGAAGCGATTACTGTCGAAGGTGAGTTCCACTACTCTGGTGATGACAGCAATGAAGTCTACCGTAAGTTGGGTCTTTATGATAATGATGAAGATAACAACGTTAATAACAGATACACTCTATCTGTTCCAGAATTAATTGTTGAATCTCCAAACTTCCACATTCACCAAGGAACATTAGACGGAGACGTTTATGTTAATGCTGAAGGATTTAGTTTAGAAGAAGCGACTATCACTGGTAACGTGACATTTGCTTCTGAAGAATTACAAGAATCTGCAAACCTTGATGGTGGAACTGTAGAAGGCGAAGTAAGCGTAGACGAATAATTTCTGTAAAAAGGTGATCATACAATCTAACTTTTGGTGATATACCACCTGTCGGGCAGAGGAGAGAGGGTATAATCAACCTTACACGAATGAATGAAAGGACAACTCTTTGGGATAAAACCTGAAGAGTTGTTTTTTTCGTTTAATAGTACATAAAATGCGTATTGTTATAACTAAAAAAATTAGATATTCCGTTATCATTTTCCGAATGCATTAAGTATAGAACTTAGAAAAAAATATAATTTATTCACTCTGTTTTTTAATAGTTTTATATTGATTTTCTCATTCTTGTGCTATACTTAACTAAACTAAAAGTAGCATAGGAGGAACACAATGAAATTTAACGACTATACTTATGAGAGACCAGAGTATGAGCTATATAAAAAAGACTTTTTACTACTGGTTGACAATTTAAAGAGTGCGGATTCGGTGGAAGAGGTTAAAGAGTCTATCGATGAGATTTCTAATTTAACAGCATCACTCGAAACAATGGCTACCTTAGCATCCATTCGCTACTCTATTAATACGAAAGACGAGTTCTACGAAGAAGAGGACAAGTATTGGAATGAGTACTTCCCTTACTATCAGGAGTTGAGCACGACTTATTATAAAGCCGTTATGGACTCTCCTTATATAGAGGAACTGAAAAATGCCTATCCGCGTACATTCTTCCAAAATATGCAATATGAATTGGATTCTTTTGATTCAAAAGTCATTGACTTAATGCAAAAAGAAAACCAGTTAAGCAGCGATTATCAAAAGTTACTGGCTTCTGCTGAAATTGAGTTTGACGGGAAGAAACTGACGCTTTCTCAATTTGGTCCCTACTTGGAATCAAAAGATCGACAAGTGAGAAAAGAGGCTTCTGAGGCTCACTTGAGCTTCTTTAAGGAACAAGAAGATGAAATTGATCGCCTTTACGACGAGTTAGTCAAAGTAAGAGACACGATGGCGAAAAAATTAGGCTATAAAGACTTCGTAGAATTGGGGTACGTTAGAATGAAACGATTCGACTATAACCGTGACATGGTTGAAGTGTACCGTAAACAAGTTCTAGATTATGTTGTTCCTTTAACTAAAAAGTTAGCTGATAGACAAGCCAAGCGCATTGGAATTGAAGACATGAAGCATTATGATACGGCTCTTCAGTTCTTAGATGGGAATCCCACTCCTCAAGGAGACCCAGATTACATTATTGAAAATGGAAGAAAAATGTACCATGAATTAAGTCCTGAAACAGCTGAATTCATCGACTTCTTATTCGATAAAGAACTGGTTGACTTGCTTTCTAAAGAAGGGAAAGCTGGTGGAGGATACTGTACATATATTCCTGACTATCAATCACCGTTTATTTTTGCGAACTTCAATGGCACATCTGGAGATATAGACGTTCTCACTCACGAAGCGGGACATGCTTTCCAAGTGTACCAATCCAGATGGATTAAGCAGCCAGAAATTGTGTTTCCAACTTTTGAAACCTGTGAAATTCATTCCATGAGCATGGAGTTCTTTACCTACCCATGGATGGAATTGTTCTTTAAAGAGCAGACAGAAAAATACAAATTTGATCACTTAAGTGGGACGGTTCGTTTCTTGCCTTATGGCGTGTTAGTGGATCACTTCCAGCATGAAGTGTATGAAAATCCTGAATGGACGCCAGAGGAAAGAAAAGCAGCCTGGAGAAAATTAGAGAAGCAGTATATCCCTCATAGAGATTATTCAGAAAGTGACTTTTTAGACAAAGGAACATTCTGGTTTAGACAGGGACATATTTTTGGTTCTCCATTCTACTACATTGACTACACCCTTGCTCAAGTCTGTGCGCTACAATTCTGGAAACGAGCTATTGTAGACAAGGATGAAACAGCTTGGGAAGACTATATGGCTATTTGTAAAGCGGGAGGAACCAAGAGTTTCTTGGAAACTGTCGAAGCGGCTCATTTACGCTCTCCGTTTGAAGAAGGCTCATTAGAAGAGGTTGTTAAAACTATCGATGAAGCTTTAGATGCGGTTGACGATTCAAAATTGTAAGACCTATAAAAGTACGGATACATTATCCCCTTAAAGTTGATTAAATCTAACTTTAAGGGGGTTTTTAGTTTCTAAGTCACCTGTTTATCTGTTAAGTCATTCTAGCCACTTTTCTTATTAAAGCGTACAGCATACACGGAAGGTTTCTCCGTTTTCGCACTGGAATTTTAATGGGTATAGTTGCATGTGATAGTCAAATAACGACCCTATCATACGGGTGTCATTTTAACATTGGAATGAAGGAACTATACATCAATCACATCAGTTGAAGGGAAGAAAAAAGCTCGTATGATAGGGAAACAGTCTTTCCTTGTCATATGAGTTTTTTAAAAACAACAGTATGATATTGAAATGCGATTTCCCCCTCATACTAAACTATGGAAAACAGTCGTATGAGGGGGAAGTCTCATTATCTGCTAAGGATCTATGATATTCGTCTATTTAAAAATTTAAGCTCGATTGAAACAGAAAGAGAGACAGACTATTAAAAGTCTGTCTCTCGAATATAACTCATGAGGATCACTCTAGCCTCGAAAAAGGATGGTGCTGGTTTTTAGTGCTCTTCAAGTGTATCTGAAATGTCCTGAAACTTTTGACGCGACTCTTCTAAAGCCTGTTCCTTTTCCTTCATTTCTGCTTCTAATTCGTCAATCTCATTTTCCAGATTCTCTAACATATGGCTAGCCTCTGAAAAAGCTTCTACTATAGAAGAAGTCCGAAAGGCCTCTTTAGATTTTCCGTGAAGAACCCAAGGAGAAGGAAGCTCAAAAGGGTGTTTTGATGGGAGTGAAGCAACTTCTTCCTCAGTCAAATCCATCCAGATAAGATCCGCCGATTCTTGTACCTTAGCACGTTCTAATTCGGAGTGTACAGTTTTGAAAAAGCCAGACTGCTTCATAAAATCAGACCATGGGTAAACGACGTGTAAGTAGCTCTTCCCTTTTTCTTCTGTCCCTATCATCATGTAACGGGTTTGATTGTCATTTTCGAAAAAACGCCACTTATTTAATTGGTTTTCAAAAAGAGACGGTCGTGCAGGGAATGGATAATAAGCCTCAATGGGAAAGACATTCGTTTCAAAGTCAGGGTTTAAATAAGTTTTCTGTACCCATTTTACCTTTTCGTCCATAGAAGTTACTTCATGCCATACAGATTGGTTATGGCATAAAGATGAAACATCATCTGTTTGGGCAGCGTATAAAGTCGCTACGGGTGACATATTGAACTTTTTTAAAATAGAGAGAGCGGGTTTGTTATGTTGCTCCGTATTCGCACCAATCCATTGTACAGAGGGGTTTTTTAGCGCCTCTTCAATCACGTATTCTATGATTTTAGATCCGTATCCTTTTTTTCTATAACGCACGTCACTTCTTAAACGTCCAAGTATGGCAAATTCATCAGCGAACAGTGTATAGCCAGCGACTGCTATTAACGTATCCTGTGCAAACAAGCCGAATAAGAAGTTGTCCCCTTCGGTTAGACGATTAAACACGCGGAGCATGTAATCTTCTTCTAATTGCGTCTGCATCCTCTCATATAGGTGGAAATCCTCTTTGGTTAAAGGTCTCGTAGTTAAGGTCATAGAGTATCCTCCTCGATTTCTTTATGGGCTCCGATACGGAAGCTAATTGATTCATAGCCTTGCCTCTTATACATAGTAATAGGTGAACCCTCGGAGTCCGTTGCCAATATGACGGGCTTTTTCTGGTTTTTAGCCCATGCCATAACTTTTTGCTGTAAGGCAGTCGCTACTCCTTTTTGCCTAAACTCCTTGACAGTGAACAAATCATCTATTTCTATCGCTTGCCTGGACTCACTAACGATACACGAGCCTGCTGGTTCGTTATCATAAAAAGCCATGTAAAAGACGACGGTTTGGTCGGCAAATAAGTCATCATAAAACGGTCCTTTGCTTGTAGCGTACTCTTCGGAGATTGTTAAGTCTTCTATATAATTAATGGTTTTTAATGTATCCATCAAATCAGCTGCCACTTCTACAACAGTTATCGCCGAAGGGGTGGACTTAGAAAGAAAGGACTCAGGACTGATCTTCAGTAATTCTAACTTTTCTAGTTTATAGTCTTGATGGCTTAAATATTCTAATGTATCGGGCCTGATGCCTAAGTTATCAGGCCAGTAAAATTTAATATGAGATAATTGGTTTTCGATTGAAAAATATATTTGCATCTCTTCTATTAATTCAAATTCTGATACGGATGGAGAGAACTTAAGTTGGAAAAAGTTGGAATCGTATCTGAATCGAGTGTCGGGATTAAAATAATGTCTGAAAAATTCATTTTCATCTAAAAGATGACTGTATGTATTGAGGTTTTGAAATGACAGCATGTGCATGTTCCTTCCTTGACTCATTAGAGCTTATTTAAGAATAGCAAAATTTATCTTTTATGAAAAGAAAAAGGAATAAGTTGATCCGGCCCTTAGTCTCTTTTGAACAAAACAAACTTTCCTAAATAGTCATGAAAAACAAAATGAGGGATGAATGCGTTATTATTCACTCAGTTAAAGCTAGTGTGACACTGTTCTGAACCTATTTGTCACTTTTCATTCACAATAAAATTAAGCAAAAAAGAGCTATTTTATCATCTGTAATTTCTTAAAATGCTATCATATCAAGCTTTGTTAAGTTTCCGATTAGTCAAATATTCGCCATATAATACAAGACTGTAACAAATGACTCCGAAATCTGTTACACGATTTAAATCTTACACCCTCAGCTCTCATGTTATGATTCTCATAGTACTTGAAGAAAGCCACCTGATTAAGTAAGTATATAGTTATAATACTTAATAAAAAAGAAATGTTTAAATAAATTAAATTCTCGAATACTATTAGAAATAGGGGTTTGAAGATTGAATAAAAAAAGATTATTTGCCATTATAACAACGGCCGTTTTAGCGGTGCCTGCATTTAGTTCTGTTGGTTCTATAGAAGTAGAAGCATCATCTCAGCGTATGAGAGAATTGCAGCAGCAGCAACAAGAGTTAGAAAACAAATCAAACAGTATCAGTGGTGAGATCAGCAATAGAGAGCAACAGATGAAATCTTTAGAAGAAGAAAAAGCTCAACTTGAAAAAGAAGTAGCTGGTTTACAAGCGAATATTGATGAGTTAATTAAACAAATTTCTGAAAAAGAAGAAGAAATCAAAAGCATAGAAGCAGAGATTGAGCGTCTTCAAGCAGAAATTGCGCAATTAATTATTCAAATCGACCAAAGAAATGAACAGTTAGAAACACAAGCGCGTTCCGTACAAAAAAATGGAAACCCAGCTGACATTGTAGATATCTTGATGTCTGCCGACAGCTTGTCTGACTTAATTGGACGTATTAGTGTGGTAAACACTTTAATTTCAGCTAACCAATCCACTATGCAGGCTCAAGTTGAAGACCGAAAGGCATTAGAAGATGCTGAAAATCAAGTAAAAGCAGAGCAAGAAGAAGTTGAAAGCATCAAAGCACAATTGGAAGTCGATAGAAACAACTTAATTGCTCAAAGAATGGAATTGGATGACAAAATCATCCAAGTAGCAGAAAAATATGAAATGAATGCAGAAGAAAGAGCGTCTTTCATTAACGAGCAATCTATCATAGCTGAACGTACAAGCACATTAAATAAAGAAATGCAAAAAGAACAACAGCGTATTATCGAAGAAGCACGCCGTCGAGCAGAAGAACAACGTCGAGCGGAAGAGCAGAGAAGAAAAGAAGAGGAAGCTAGAGCACGAGCAGAAGCTGAAGCTCAAGCAGAAGTGGCTCGTAAACGAGCGGCTGCCGAAAAGAAAGCACAGGCAGAAGCTAAATCTAACTCGAGCTCTAATTCTAGCTCTAGCTCCAACTCAATATCCACTTCAAGTAACAGTGGAAACAACAGCGCACCTTCAAGCTCAGGATGGACTCGTCCAGCTAGTGGGCGCTTAACCTCTCGCTTTGGCTACCGTACGCACCCAGTTCACGGGGATCGTCGTCTTCATGCGGGAATTGACATTGCAGGTGGCGGACCAATCCGTGCAGCAAGAGGCGGAAGAGTCACGACAGCTGCCTATCATAGTAGTTTAGGATACCACGTTGTTATAGACCATGGGGACGGCTATACAACCGTTTATGCTCATATGACACCGAGCTTAAGTGTCGCACCTGGTCAACAAGTTTCTCAAGGCCAACAATTAGGCATTATGGGAACAACTGGAACATCAACAGGTGTACACTTACACTTTGAAGTACACCGCAATGGGACACCAGTCAATCCATTAAACTACATTGGCGGTTAATCACATAAATTATAGGTAACAAGAGGGGGAGAAATCTTCCTCTTTTTTATTTTCCAAAAAGACAGTTGTTTCATTCCGGTTACTATCAGTATAATAAATATGCTATAGTGATGAAAAAGAGGAAAGGAGAGACACGATGCTTGAAAAAATAGAATCCACACAAAATAAACAAGTGAAAGAGTGGAAAAAATTACTCAGCAGAAAAGGAAGAAAAAAGCAAAAGAAGTATATTATTGAAGGGGTGCATTTGGTCGAAGAAGCCAGACGATATGGAGCATCCATTGATACTCTCCTAATCAGGGAAGACAAAGTGGACGACTATAAGGAGTTAGTTACAGATTCAACCTTATTAATATCGAAAGAAGTTGCTCATACTCTAACAGATGCCATAACTGACCAGGGGATACTGGCTATAGTGGACATACGCGAAAAAAAGGATGCGGTAGAACTCGATAAACCTATTCTTTTAGTGGATGAAGTCCAAGATCCCGGGAACATAGGGACTCTTATTCGATCAGCCGATGCTGCAGGATTTGGGGCAGTCATATTGGGTAAAGGATCAGCTGATTTATACAACCCTAAAACGATACGGTCGACACAAGGCAGCCATTTTCACTTGTCTGTCATTCAAGACGAGTTAGAGGAATGGGTGGAGCGCCTAAAAATGGCCGGTCATCCGGTTTACGGAACGGCCTTAGATGAACGAGCAGTCTCACACCGAACAGTATCACCTCAAGATTCTTTTGGACTGATTGTTGGAAATGAAGGAAGTGGCGTTCGCCCCAACCTATTAAGTCAAACGACCAAAAATCTATATATCCCGATAAAAGGTAAAGCAGAATCTTTAAATGTAGCAGTAGCAGGTAGTATTTTAATGTTTGCTCTCTATCCATAAGTCCGCTGATTATGACAAACTGGACACATTTGTCGTGAAAACGTTTTTAAACCGCTGTTTTTCCTTTAAATTTCTTTCCATTCGTTGTAAGATACTTATTAGACGGCCATGAAAGCCAAGGCCACATATGAGTAGAATAACGAATACTAAAAAAGGAGACGTTTCATGGAATTTGTTCGTTCAGTTTGGGAAAATGACAAAGACTATATGGCGTTAGTTGAGGATTTGTTAGAAAACGAAGATTTACTTAAATTAGATGAGATTACGCATCACCGTTATACCACTCGTTTAATTCATTCTATATTTGTATCTTATGTAAGTTACCGTATCGCTAAACGTTTCAATTTAAATGTAAGAGCTGTTGCACGTGCAGGTTTATTACACGACTTCTTTCATGAAGATAGAGAGCAGATTGCAGCGATGAAAAAAGGGTCACACAACTTTGTTCACCCTCAGTTAGCTGTAGAAAATGCCTCAACTATTACAGAATTAAGTGATTTAGAAAAAGATATCATTTTAAAGCATATGTTCCTGTGTACAACAACAGGCTTACCTCGCTATAAAGAAAGCTTTGTTGTCACATGCGTGGACAAGTATTGCGCTATCAGTGAAGTAGCGAATCCAACTAGAGAAAAAGTTAAAGCAAAAGTCTCTAACTGGATGTTCAAATTGTTGGCTATAGCTTAAATCGAGATAAACAAACCGTACGGGCTTAAGCCCATACGGTTTATTTTTTTGTAAATAAATGAGAAGACGGTTTTTTATAATATTAAAGTGCTTTTTAATAGTGAGGCTGTCTTTTCCTCTCTTCTTATTGTTAAAATATTCACAATATAGTATAATAGTAGTGAATCTATTAGAATGAACGGAGGAGTGGTATTGATGAAACTGAACAATAAAGTAGCGGTGGTAACAGGTGGAGCATCAGGAATGGGAAAGGCAATTGTTGAATTGTTTGTGAAAGAAGGAGCAAAGGTTGTCTGCACAGACTATAACTTTGAAGGAGCACAAAAGGTTGTGGATGCCCTCAATAGGGACTATCCTGAATCGGCTATAGCTTTCGAAGCCGATGTTTCTGATCAAGCACAAAATGAAGCCATGATTGATAAAGCGATTGAGACATTTGATCAATTAGATATTCTGGTAAATAATGCGGGTATAATGGATGGGTTTGAACCGGTTAGTCGAACAGAAGTAGAGCGGTTTAAGAGAGTATTGGAAGTGAATACCCATTCTGTTTTCTACTCTATGCGTAAGGTTATTCCGATATTTGAAGAACAAAGGCACGGAGTCATTGTAAACAATGCATCTATAGCTGGGTTTGTAGGAGCCCATGCAGGAGTGTCTTATACAGCATCAAAACATGCAGTTATTGGGATGACTAAAAATACTGGATTTTCATATGCCAACAAAAACATTCGTTGTAATGCCATTGGAACTGGTGGAGTGAATACAAATATAGCCAGCACAATGGGAGAGGTTGATCCTGAAGCCTATGGGTACATTGAAGCTGGGAATACCGGAAATATTCGAGTAGCAGAACCTGAAGAAATTGCACGAGTGGCACTATTTTTAGCTTCAGATGACAGCAGCTTTGTGAATGGGTCTGTTTTGACGGCTGATGGCGGGTTGACTGCTTATTAAATTTTGCAACAGTAAAACAAAGAATCAGATAGGGAATACCCTACCTGATTCTTTGTTTTTATGATAAGTGACAGAAAAGAGCTTAATTCATTTATCCATCGCACACGCATCTATCCATTTACTATAGTCCCACCGTTAATATGAATTGTTTGTCCAGTCACATAGCTGGTGTCACTTGTAGCAAGGTAGACATAGGCAGGAGCCAATTCATAGGGCTGGCCTGCGCGACCAAGTGGCACACCACCGTGTTCTTCCAGTGAAGAACCTATAGTGGCCGGAATTAATGGAGCCCAAATCGGACCGGGCGCGACTGTATTGACACGAATTTTCTTCTCTAGTATTTCTTTATTCTGAGATAAAGAACGTGTAAAGGGAACAATCGCTCCTTTAGTTGACGCATAATCCATTAATCCAGGAGACCCTTTATAGGCGGTAACAGAAGTGGTATTAATAATGGATCCATTTTCAGCCATATGAGGGAACACTTCTCTTGCAAAATAAATCATCCCAAAAATATTCGTGCGGAAAGTGCGATCGAGCTGGGCAGCGTCAATATTTAAAATACTTTCCTGTGGATGCTGTTCAGATGCATTATTAACAAGGACATGAATCTCTCCCCATTCATCGACAATACTTTGAACGGTCTTTTTAACAAAAGATTCATCTCCAACGTCTCCCGTAAAGAGAAGAGGCTTCACACCTAACTCATTGAGTCTTTCCATAATAGTATCCGTATCTTTTTTCTCTTCTAAATCAATAATGGCTACATTGGCGCCTTCTTTTGCTTAGGCTATAGCTGCAGCTCTTCCTATCCCGCTATCGGCACCTGTTATAACCGTATTCATGCCCTTCATTTTCCCAGCAGCTTTATACGTATCGCTTTCGACTTGTGGGATATCATCCATTTTATCTCGGTCATCCGGCATCAAATAATCTTTCTTCGGTTCTTGTGTTTTGATTTTATCTTCGTTACTCATACACGTCTCCTCTTTCATCTAGATTTTTTAAATAGGACTGTTTTGTAAAACTTCTTGGTCTATTAAATTATTGATTAGCAGTCGATTTTCTTCTTTCATAAAAATACTTTTGAAAACTTGCTCATCGTTTTCTGTAAACACAATAACTCGTTCGGATGCATCATCCGACACAAGATGAGCGTCTAACCCTTCAGGATCAAAGGAGTCTTGCTCGGCAAATTCTTCATAGGTATCTACATCATCAATACTTTCTGCTCCTTCTAATTCATCTTCACTCACAGGAGCCAGCTGTTCGTCTGTGACCACTGCATCAGCGGGGTCGTCATCGTCGGCTGCTTGTTCTTCTAATGTATCAATGGCTGTTTCTTGGTCGGTAGGATCAGTTGGAATGTCTTCTTCAGCCGTATCTGTCCCGCAAGCTGCCAAAGTCAACGAAGCGAGCGCAATAGCTAAAGGTAATTTTAACTTCATTTAATCTCCTCCATGTGTTGGTTATCTTAAGGTAGTAAGTTGAGTATAATGAATGATTGAATGGACTACAAAAAATATGATTCTCTTTCAAACACCTAAGAGAATACCACTTTCTCATTCAAATACTTGAAGTCAAGCAGAAGTTTCGCTATGATGAAGAAGGAAATGAATAACCTTGTTAGGTGAGGCTAACTTATGGAGAAACGCTACTACCCAGAAACGTCCAAAGACGCCAATGGGTCAACAGAAATCCTCGGATGAAGGGGGTTTTTAATGTAGCTGAGAATACTCTATGCCATAGGAAGCTGAAGCTCAACGACAGAGGTGTTAGAAGATGATTGATAGATTCATGTTCTTTACACGCTCATGTTTAGCGTGTTTTTTTATTTTAAAGCACGCTATCGTTTCACATATTACGTGGAGGTGAGGCAACTTGGATACTGGTCCCATAAGAAATAGCGTAAAATATAAAAAGTTGTCTGACAGCAAGAACAGTCAAGAGAGTATAGGAGTGTGTAAAGATGAATTTAATAAAGTCACCGAAACAAAAATTATATGAAGAGATATATGAAGCAGCCAAAAACGATAACCGTGAGCGATTTCGAGAATTATTTTTGAAATTACATGACAGAGACCAACATGAAGTCTTTCATTTGCTCTCTCCGGATATAAAAAGAAAAATCTCTTATTTCTTAACTTCGGAGGAGTTTGCGGAACTCTTTGAATGGATGGACTTAAAAGATCAGCAGGATGCCGTAGAATACTTACCCAATGAATACATTGGAGAGGTCTTTACACATATGCCTGCGGATGATGTAGCGAAATTTTTATCAGATAGTGACGGAACAAATGCACGCTCTTTATTGCAGTTAATGGATGAAGACCAGGCTGAGCGAGTGAAAGAGCTGCTGTCATACGCATCAGAAACAGCTGGAGCGATTATGACGAAAGAGTTTATTTCTGTCCATTATAAACAGACTGCAGGCGCTGTGATTGATCTTATTCGCAGCATCGGGAAGAATGCTGAAACTATCTACTATATTTATGTATTGAATGATAAAACAGAACTCGTCGGGGTCTTGTCCCTGAGAGACTTGTTGTTATCAGCAGAAGAGGTTCCTGTCGAGTCCATTATGTCTAATCAAGTCATATCAGCACCGATAGATATGGACCAGGAAGAAGTGGCCAGACTCATACAGGATTATGATTTGCTCGCCCTCCCTATCATAGGATTGGACGGGAAGATGCAGGGAATTGTCACGTTTGATGATGTTATGGACGTTTTGGAGGCAGAAGCAACAGAAGACTTCCAAGAGTTTGCGGCCATTAACAGTAAAGGTGACGACAAGGAGCAAGGCATTCTGCATACGGCCCGTCAGCGTATTCCTTGGATTATTATACTCATATTTTTAAGTATATTAGTGGGTGGCTTAATCAGTTTTTTTGAAGAGACATTAGAATCTGTCGTCTTACTAGCTGCCTTTATCCCCATGATTATGGATACCGCTGGGAATGTGGGTACTCAGTCCCTAGCTGTTGCTGTCCGCAACATCAACACAGACAGTGGCAAAAGAACAGGAATAGCTCAAACGATAAAAAATGAATTCGGAGCAGGCCTGCTGATGGGATTAGCTTCAGCTGTTGTAATGTTTTTGGTCGTTATAGTTTTGTATCAGAATCTGGTTCTGGCACTCATCATATCGGTTTCACTCTTACTGACTATTTCGATTTCTACAGTCGTGGGAGCCGTTATACCGGCGATTGCCAACCAGTTGAATGTGGATCCTGCCATAGCGAGTGGTCCCTTTATTACCACAATCAATGATGCATTCGGTTTACTTATCTATTTCTCAATTGCTACAGCGCTACTGAATTACTTATAATTGAAAAAAAGCCGGGTGAGCTTTAGAATGATTCAAAGATGACTAATGATTTATAAAATGAAAATAGGTGGCTGGACGTGATGGAAAATATAAACATGGAAAAAGAGAAGTATTATGATCAGATTTATCATGCAGCAAAAACGAATAATCGGGAAACTTTCCGTGAATTATTTCTACAGCTTCATGACCGAGATCAGCAAGAAGTCTTTCGTTTACTTTATCCGGATAAAAAAAGAAAAATATCTGATTTTTTATCAGCTGAAGAATTTGCAGAAATATTTGAGTACATGGAAATTGAAGATCAAGAAGCCGCCGTACGGTATCTGCCGGATCAGTTCATGGCAGATGTCTTCAATTACCTCCCGGCAGATGAAGTGGCTCAATTTTTATTAGACAGTGAAGAAACAGATAAAAAAGCCCTCTTGAACATGATGGATGAGGAAGAAAGCAAACATGTCCAAGAAATTCTCTCTTATGCGCCAAAAACGGCTGGGTCCATAATGACAAAGGAATATATCGCGATTAATAACAAACAGACGACTGATGAAGTCATCCAGATGCTCCGTAAAATAGGACATGAAGCTGAAACGATTTATTATTTATATGTGTTAGATGAAATGGGTAAACTCGTCGGCGTTCTGTCATTGAGAGATTTATTATTATCTCCTAAAAATGAAGTGGTCGAGAACATTATGTTTAGTCAGGTCGTCGCGGTACGTGTGGATGAAGACCAGGAAGTCGTGGCCCGCTTAGCTCAAGATTACGATTTACTGGCTGTACCTGTGACGGATTACAGTGGTGTGATGCTTGGGATTGTCACAGTCGATGATATTTTAGACGTCTTGGAAGAAGAAACAACAGAAGACTTTAATGAGTTCGCGGCTATTTCTAAAACGGAAGATGACCGTAAAGTGGCAACGGCTCTATCAGCGGCCAAGTCACGTATTCCTTGGATTGTCGTTTTGCTCTTTTTAGGCATGTTGACGGGTGGGTTAATTGGTATTTTCGAAGAAACATTAAATCAAGTGGTCATGCTGGCCACATTTATTCCCATTATGATGGCGACGGCCGGTAATGTAGGAACCCAGTCTCTGGCTGTAGCTGTGCGTAATTTGACCTTAGAAGATGAAAATGAATCCCCAACTTTTTTCCAGACTGTAAAAAATGAACTGGGAGCTGGAATGATTATGGGAACCGTGGCAGCTATTGTAATGGTTGTTGTCGTCTTAGTTTTGTATAGAACCCCTGTATTGGCGTTCATTATAGCGGTGTCCATGTTTATAACGGTGGCTATTTCCACCGTTATTGGAACAACGATACCGGCTATTATCACTAAATTTAAGATAGATCCAGCGGTAGCGTCAGGTCCATTCATTACCACAATTAATGACTCCATCAGTTTAGTTATCTACTTTACTATTGCAACCATGCTGATTGAACAGCTGTGATAACGCGCATGAAATGTGAACAAAATGCAAAAGAACGTGAAAAAAGCCAGAAGTCATATACCATTTCTTGAAAAAGAGTGATATACTGATGGTGTGAAAGTAGAGGTGACACCATTATGATAGAAATGGCAAAAACAAAAGAAGCAGTTCAGGAAAAAGTGATCTGTCCAAAGTTCGAACAAACATTTTCGATTCTCGGAAAAAAAATGGACGGGCTTGATTATTGATGTATTGCTGGATGGCCCTCGTCGATTCAAAGATTTGTCACAAGCCATATCCGGTGTAAGTGATCGTGTATTAGTTGAACGTTTGAAAGAACTCGAATATGAAGAGATTGTAACGAAAGACTTGGATGATACTTGTGATATCCGTTCAGGGTATCGTTTAACTGAGAAAGGCAGAGCACTTAAAGCTGTTATGAATGAAGTGCAAAATTGGGCAGATGAATGGGTCTGCGATTAAATAATGGATATAAATAAGAAATTAAAACGATAGATGAAAAAGAGTAGGCTTGAATGAACAATACTAGAGAACGGTGTCTAGGCTGGAAGCACCGATTGGGAGTCAAGCAGAAGTTCACTTTCATCGCTTTCTTTATTCTTTTCGGATAAAGACTAACGTAGATGAAAATCTCGGTATGCACCGTTATGCATAAGTGCAAAAGATGAGTCTTTTGAACAAGGGTGGTACCGCGTGTTAACCTCGTCCCTCTATTGGGATGGGGTTTTTTGTATGCTCTCAATCATGTATCAGTAGAAAGAAGGAGAAGAACGATGGAAATGGAAGAGAAATTAGCTCAATTGCTGGCTGAAGCAGTCAAAGACATTGATCAGGCAGCTAGTGTGAAGGAAATAGAAGCGATTCGAATCGGTTATTTAGGGAAGAAAGGACAACTTACAAGCGTCCTAAAAGGAATGAAAGATGTGTCTCCTCAAGACAGACCGATTATTGGAAAGAAAGCCAATGAGGTTAGGGATCAGGTTACCCAGACGTTAACTGATAAAAAAGAGGCTCTTGAAAAAGAAGCGCTAGAAAAACAGTTAGAGTCTGAGACCATTGATGTTACTCTCCCTGGAAGACAAGTGAAGAAAGGTCAGACCCATATACTGACGCAAATCATGGAAAAAATGGAAGATATGTTTCTAGGAATGGGTTATGAGATTGTGGAAGGAACGGAAGTTGAAACGGATTACTACAACTTTGAACGGGTGAATCTTCCTCAAGATCATCCAGCGAGAGATATGCAGGATACCTTTTACATCACACCTGAATTATTGTTACGTACACATACTTCTCCGGTTCAAGCTAGAGCTCTTGAAAAACATGATTTTTCAAAAGGGCCTTTAAAAATGATTAGTCCAGGTAAAGTGTACCGTCGAGATACTGATGATGCGACCCACTCTCATCAGTTCCATCAGATAGAAGGACTCGTTATCGATAAACATGTCACAATGGCTGATTTAAAAGGCACATTAGAGTTATTAGCTAAGAAAATGTTTGGAGAAGAAAGAGACATCCGCCTGCGTCCCAGTTACTTCCCCTTTACAGAACCTTCTGTAGAGGTGGATGTCAGATGTTTCAAATGCGACGGCAAAGGGTGCAGCGTGTGTAAACAAACCGGATGGATTGAAATACTCGGAGCGGGAATGACCCATCCAGAAGTGTTGGAAATGTCAGGAGTGGACTCTACTGTCTACGGAGGCTTCGCCTTTGGTTTAGGACCAGACCGAATGGCCATGCTGAAGTATGGAGTAGAAGACATTCGTCAATTTTATTTAAACGACCAGCGCTTCTTAGGTCAGTTCAAAAGGAAAGGGTAGAAAAAGATGAAAGTATCAGTCAAATGGTTAAGTGAGTATTTAGATTTATCTGCCGTTTCACCGACTGAATTGGCAGAACGTATCACCTTAACAGGAATAGAAGTAGAAGAAGTGAGTATGCCATATGAAACACTGACTCATTTAGTTGTAGGAGAAGTAGAGACAGCTGAAAGAATGAAAGATTCTGACCATTTAAATGTGACTACTGTCAACGTGGGAGAAGATGAGCCTGTTCAAATCGTTTGCGGCGCCCCAAACGTTAAAGCCGGTCAAAAAGTCATTGTAGCCTTGCCGGGTGCTCGTTTAACAAACGGTTTAAAAATCAAAAAAAGCAAATTACGTGGGGTTGTTTCCAATGGCATGATCTGTTCTTTGGATGAACTGGGCTTTTCTGATTCTGTTATTCCTAAAAAAGCAGAGGACGGTATTTATGTCTTGCCGGACGATGCGGAAGTAGGGAGCAGCGCGTTACCATACTTAGGCTTAGATGACGCTATTATTGAGTTAGACATCACGCCTAATCGTGCAGATGCTCTCAGCATGCGTGGGGTAGGATATGAAGTTGGGGCTATATTATCTCAAAAACCTGCCTTTGAAGAAGTCACGGTAGAAGAAGAACAATCAGAAAATATTTCAGACTGGGTAAACGTTCAAGTCGAAGACGAAAAAGATGCCCCTGTCTACCAGATGCGAGTGATTAAAGATGTAGAGGTAACAGAAAGTCCACTCTGGCTTCAGAGAAAATTAATGCATGCAGGTATCAGACCCATTGACGCGATTGTCGATGTAACGAACTATATTATGCTGGAATACGGACAACCTCTTCATGCGTTCGATTATGATGCGCTGGACTCTAGAGAGATTCTAGTCAGACGAGCGAAAGAAGGGGAAACGCTCATCACTTTGGATGGACAAGAGCGCCAACTTTCACCTGACCATCTGGTTATCACAAATGGACAGAAGCCTGTGGGACTTGCCGGAGTCATGGGTGGAGAAAATACGCATGTCACAAAAGAAACCCGTACGGTCGCTTTGGAATCCGCTGTATTTGAATCTGTATTGATTAGAAAGACGGCTCAAAGTCTGAATTTGAGAAGCGAATCCAGTTCACGTTTTGAGAAAGGCCTAAACAGAGCAACTGTCGAACAGGCACTGAATCACGCCGCAGCCCTTATGGCTTCTCTTGGTAACGGAACGGTTGTATCCGGAATCGCTCATGTGGAAGCGCAGAAACCTGAAAGCCAAACAGTCACAACAACACTTGCTTATATCAATCGCACACTAGGAACAGCTCTCACTGTCGCTGACGTCCGAACTGTTTTTGAACGATTAGATTTTGAAGCAGACGTGACGGAAGAGACGATTACGGTCACGGTACCGCCTAGACGCTGGGACATCGCCATTCAAGCAGACATTGTGGAAGAAGTAGCCCGAATTTACGGCTACAACAACATTCCTTCAACTCTTCCGACTAACGAATCGGTTCCGGGAGAATTAACAAGAGAACAGAAATTTGAGCGCTTGACCCGCCATTACATGGAAGGAGCCGGCTTAACGCAAGCCATCAGTTACGCTCTTACGACATCAGCAGAAGCAAAGGACTTTTCGATGGAACCAGGTGATCCGATTGAGTTGGACTGGCCGATGAGTGAAGAACATCGCGCCTTGCGTAAGAGTTTGCTAAGCGGTCTGTTGGATAACGTGCAGTATAACGTGGCGCGTCAGATTAAAAATGTTGCTTTATACGAAATCGGACATGTGTTCCATCACAATCCAAACAGCACTCTGCCGGACGAAATCAATCATGTCGCGGGCATGATGACCGGAAATGTAGTAGACAATACGTGGCAAGAGACTGAACAGCCGGTTGACTACTTTGCTATGAAAGGCATTGTAGATGAATGGCTGGATCATCTCGGATTAACGGAAGATATACACTATGTTCCAACGAAATCTTATGAGAAAATGCACCCAGGACGAACAGCTGAGATCAAATGGAAAGATCAAGTGGTGGGACTCATTGGACAGCTTCATCCCGTTGAAGCCGCTGAGCGTGATTTGCAAGACACCGTCTTATTTGAAATCAATATGGAGAAATTGTTTGCTATTGATAAAGGAGACGTTAAATACGAAAGTGTGCCGAAATACCCGGGTACATCACGAGATGTTGCTCTAGTGGTAGAGGAAAGCGTCTTGCATGAAGAGATTGTATCTGTGATGAAAGAGCACGGAGGAAAGTGGCTCCAGTCTATTCGCTTGTTTGACTTATACCAGGGAGAGAATATCCAAGAGGGTAAAAAGTCCATGGCGTATAGCTTAGCTTACTTGAACCCGCAGGCGACACTGAAAGAAGAAGAAGTCACTAGAGACTTTGAAGCGGTGAAGAATGCACTGATAGAGGCCTTCCAGGCAGAAATTAGATAATTAAAGAAAAGATAAAAAGCAGAGAGGGCCTCTTTGCTTTTTATTTTTGGGTTTGTTCAAAAAAGAAAGCTTGAACTCTACGAAATAAATCCTTCTAGATAATGCATAAACAAACCATTCATGGTATTATAATAAAGAATTTGAGTAGCAAGGGGGCTTTTTTATGCCGGAAGAAAAGAGCAGATATAAAGCAACTATTGACGGGGAATCGTATACGATTGTTGGTCCTAAATCTCAAAAGCATATGCAAGTCGTAGCGGAAACTGTTGATGAACAATTAGCTCAATTAAAAGAAATGACTAAAGGCATGAGTAAAGAAAAGCGAGCCGTTTTACTGGCTATCAATGCTGTTTCTGACCAATTGGCTATGCGGAAAGAGTTAGAAGAAATAAAAGAGAAAATCAAAGATTCAGAAAATAAACAGAGGGACTGACTCTGTTTGAAACAAGGAGACACGTATGTTATTTAACGGACTTATATTATTTATCTTATTCATTGCATTATACAGTGGAGCCAGAAGAGGGCTCATCCTTCAGCTTATCCTGACCATAGGCTATGCCGTATCCTTCTGGTTTGCTTTAAATTATTACCAGTTTGTCAGTGATTACGTAGAAATGATTGTGCCGTACCCGACACCTGGTTCATCGTCTGAAAATCCATTTGTGTTATACGGGATGGATTTGCTATTTCAATTGGATGGGGCCTTCTACAGAGGGCTGTCCTTTATCCTCATCTTATTTGCCGGTTGGCTCGCTACACGTTTGATAGGCGGTCTTATAAACTTCCTGGCTGACTTACCCGTCATTCGCGTCGTAAATGCCATAGGAGGAGCAATTGTCAGCTTATTCGTTCATTATGTGGGACTGTTTCTTATTTTATTTGTCCTATCTACGATACCTATTGACTTTATTCAAAATCAGTTTGAAACCAGCAGTTTAGCGAGAGGAATAGTGACCACTACTCCAGAATTGTCTACCCAGTTTTATGATTGGTGGGTAGAGGAAGCAGTCGAAGAAAGTTAATAAAAAAGTGAAAGTTGATTGAGGGGAATGAGCCTATTCCTTACAATCAACTTTTTTATCAAATTGAAGGAGAGAAAATAGTGACAGAACCATTTAAATCATCCTATAAAAAATTAGAATATGAAAAAGTCATTCGTCAATTGGCAGAGCATACTGTTTCCCGATTGGGAAAAGAAAAGACCCTGACGCTTCTTCCTACAAAAGAAGAACAGGAAATCAAAACACAATTAGAAGAAACAGACGATGCTTATTTATTATTGAGATTAAAAGGAGGGATTCCGGTTGCGGCTTTTGAAGACATTCGTCCTCATCTGAAACGCGTACGTATCCATGGCACTCTCAATGGGCAGGAAGTCGCTCAAATTGGACGAATTATCCGCACCCTTAGAGAAATCAAGAGCTTTTTCAATCAAGCGAAAGAAGAGGCCATTACGTTACATCGTCTGTATGATAAGGTGGAAAACCTGGATGCCTTCTCTTCTTTAGAAAGAAAGATTAATCGTGTAGTTGACGAAGGGGGATACGTCCTTGACGATGCCAGTGCTAAGTTAAAAGGGGTTAGAGAAGGCATCAAATTAACGGAAAGCCGTACACGTCAAAAGCTGGAAAGCATTGTCAGAGGGCCCCAAGCACGCTTTCTAACCGATGCGATTATTACAATGAGAAATGACCGGTACGTGATTCCCGTCAAACAGGAAAACCGTACGACTTTTGGGGGAGTGGTCCACGACCAAAGTTCAACAGGCCAGACATTATTTATTGAACCGCAAAGTATTGTTGATTTGAATAACCGATTACGCCAATACCAAGTAGAAGAGAAAACAGAAATAGAACGGATACTATCAGAACTCACACAAGACATTGCGCCTTACAGAGAAGACTTGGAAATGCATCTCTCTTTGCTAGTTGAATTAGATTTTATTCAAGCCAAGGCGCGATACGCTCGAAGCATAAAAGCCGTCAAACCACGTGTCAGCACAGAGAATGCTGTGTCCCTTTTCCAAGCCCGTCATCCGTTACTTACGGAAGAAGAAGTGGTAGCCAACGATATTATTCTGGGAGAAGACTACAAAACCATGATAGTGACAGGACCCAACACAGGGGGAAAAACCGTCGTTCTGAAGACATTGGGTCTTCTTCAGTTGATGGGTCAGGCTGGCTTATTCTTGCCGGTAGAGGAAGACAGTACGATGGGTATCTTCTCAAGTGTCTTTGCGGATATCGGAGACGAGCAGTCCATCGAACAAAGCTTATCGACTTTCTCTTCTCATCTTACAAACATTGTCTCTATCTTAAAGCAGATGGATAATCAGAGTTTGATTTTACTGGATGAGTTAGGAGCAGGGACGGATCCTCAAGAAGGAGCCGCCTTGGCTATAGCTTTGCTAGATGCGATTGCTCAAAAAGGCAGCTATGTCATGATTACGTCTCACTATCCTGAATTGAAAGCTTATGGCTATAATCGCCCAGAAACCATTAATGCGAGTATGGAATTTGATGTCGACACCTTAAGCCCGACTTATCGTTTGCTTATTGGGATACCCGGTAGGAGTAATGCCTTTGAAATTGCCAGACGCCTTGGCGTAGAGGATGGTATTATTGATACAGCCAAGCAATTAATGAGTGGCGAAAGTCAAAGCGTCGATCACATGATAGAAGATTTGGAAGCCAAACGGAAGTCTGCAGAAAATCAAGCGGAAAAAGCACGAGTGGAATTACGAGAAGCAGAAAAACTGCATAGAGAATTAAAAGAAGCACATAAAGAGTACCAAAATGAAAAAGTGAGTTTAAAGAAAAAAGCTGAAACAGAAGCCAATGCGATTGTGGAAAAAGCAAAATCGGAAGCAGAGGCTATCATTAAAGAATTAAGAGATAAGCAGCTTGAAGGAACGCATCAAGGCCCTTTGAAAGAGCATGAATTTATTGATGCACAAACCAGATTGTCTCGATTGAAGACAGAAGAAGAGTCTCTTAGAAAAAACAAGGTTCTCCAAAAACAGAAAAAGAAAAAGACGTTAAAAGTCGGAGATGCTGTACATGTTCAGTCCTTTGGACAGAAGGGAACAATCATTGAAAAAGCTGATGCGAACCAATGGGTCGTTCAAATGGGTATGCTGAAAATGAAGTTACCAGAAGCCGATTTAGTTCAGTCTGAAGAAGAGGAAGCGCCGAAACAGCGAGTTTCTATCCGTCGCTCTTCTGGTCCAGGTGTATCGACAGAAATTGATGTGCGGGGTGAAAGAGTAGAAGAAGCTGTTCAACAAGTCGACCGCTATCTTGACCAGGCGCTGTTACAAAATTACCCTAAAGTGACAATCATTCATGGTATGGGCACTGGGGCCGTCAGAAAAGGGGTCCATCAATTCTTGCAGAAACATTCTCAAGTTAAAAAATTTGAAGATGCTCCTGCTAACCAAGGGGGAAATGGAGCGACTATCGTTACCTTTAAATAAGAGATTGAGTATTCCTTTATGGACAAAGAGAGTGAATTTTGCTATACTGAAAATTAAGCGGGAAACTTACTTTTAATAAGTAAGTGGAATTAATAGGAGGTTTTACAATGGTAAGAGAATTAACAGATCAAAATTTCAATGAAGAAACAAGTTCTGGCTTAGCTTTAACGGACTTTTGGGCAACATGGTGCGGACCTTGTCGTATGCAGTCACCTGTTATTGATGAATTAAATGAAGAATCAGATGGCAGTGTTAATTATTTCAAAATGGACGTGGATGCTAACAAAGAAACACCAAGTCAGTTTGGCATCATGAGCATTCCGACTTTACTTGTGACAAAAGATGGGGAAGTTGTCGATAAATTAATCGGCTACCACAGCAAAGAGCAAATCGAAGCAGCCCTAGCGAAGCATCAATAATACCGAGTGAACGAGGCTTTTAATTAAGCCTCGTTTTTTAATATTTTAACACGAATCGTGTAGGCAGTCTGGGCCGCTGTACGGACAATAAAAGGGAAGAATTAAGGGAGAATTGTGACTTTTCTATGACACTTACGAACTATCATACATATTTCGTTGTAAAGTTCTGTCTTTTTGCTATTATCTGATATAGAATGGTGTCACATAAAAGGTAAGAAACTAAGTGTTGTTTTTTTCCAAGCAGTAAGTGGAAATCCTATTCAATGATTCAAATGAAAATGTAATGTTGGAGAGTGATGGTATGTCACAAAATGGAATGAGTCCCTCGGCACCTGTAAAAATGGTTGAGTACAGATATATAATTGAATGCAAAGAGAAAACAGTGGAGTTAGAAGTGGATGACCGCGATGTCATTCAAAATGCAGATGATGAAATCGACTGCCCGCTTGATGTTGTCTTGCGTAAAAATGACTACTCGTTTAATGATTTGATGACATGGGACGCAATAGAGATTAGGTTTGTGAAAGTAATGGAAGAAGGCTTGTCTATTATTAACCGCATTCCAATGAATATTAATATTTGAGTTAAGTGTTCTCTTATTTTCTGAAAAGAAAGAGTAAGAGAACGTTTTTTTATGTTCAATTGGAGCAAAGTTGTAATGGTCTCGTTAACTCCTTTACTATAAATTTACACGTCATCTGATAAACTATAAAAGAACAGAAAGAGGGGGTCAATTTATATGAAAATAGCCATCATTGGCATGGGAGTAGCAGGTGTCAGTTTAATAAGAGAAATAAAAAAGCAATTGAGTCAGACTCAATTAAAAAAAGTAGAACTCATAATTTTTTCTGATAGTGAATTATTTGGAACAGGTCTTCCTTATCAGCAGGATGACTCTGCATTAGTATTGAATCAGTACGCAGAGTCCATGACCATAGACCCTTCACATCCCACTGACTTTTTACAGTGGATTGAACAAAACAAACCTATCACAGATGCGAAGTCTCTTCACGTTCCCAGAGCATGGTTTGGTGAGTATGTAAAAGAAAGACTGGAGGAGTGGCTTATTGACTTACCTGTGACAGTTATTTATCAAAAAGTGACACGTATCAGGGCAATAGGGGATCATGCTTCTTATCTTATTGAAACAAAAGACTATATAAAAAAAGTCGACGTTGTGCACCTGGCAGTCGGTCATTTGGCTTACCAGGATCCTTTCCAGTTAAAAGGACTATCCCAGTATGTGTATCATCCTTATCCGGCTACTAAGCAGTTAGCGTTTGAAACAAAGAAGGCATCCATCGGCATACTGGGGTCTCGGTTAACAGCACTGGACGCGATGCACTTTTTAAAAAAGAAAAATCCAGAAGCGACATTTCACTTTTTTTCATTGGACAGTAAGTTTTCTTCCATTAGAGGATATTTTCCTGACACCCTACTCACAAAAGAAAAAAAGGATGCTTATCTGAATGCCTTACTTCAAACAGACAGGACACTCACCTTAAAGGGTGTTGAAGAATGGTTTATCAAGATAGGGCTAGATTACCAGATTAATATAAAATGGATATGGGAGAATCTTGGATCGGGAGATATAGAGGGGTTGAAAAAAGACCTCCATCATCTAAAAGAATTAGGCCGATTTCAGAAATTGATTGGGGAATTGAAAGAGACCTTTCCTTATATATGGTTAGCTTTGCCAGATAGTGAAAAAAGGGTGTTTAAAAAACACAGAGAGCTCCATTTTTCTCGTTTCAAAATTCCCATTCCTCAAAAAGTAGCACAAGACATACTCGATGGGCATGAAGAAGGAAAGATTCGTATGCATAATGCCATCACTTCTATCAATCATAATGAAAAAGAATTTTTAATCCACACGCAAAATGAGAAGCCTACACAGATTGATTATTTAATTAATGCAACGGGACAGAGAACTCATCTTCTTTCTCAAACAGAACATCAACAGCCTTTAATCAGACAATTATTGGAGGATAAACTCGTCTTACCCTACCCATTTGGTGGAGTAGCTATTGACTATCCCTCTATGTCAATAAAGGATGGCACAGGTAAAGTCCGCCCCTTCTTTAAAGTATATGGTCAATTGGCTTCAGGTATACAAATCGGCAATACGAATGTCGATTTGGTATCTCAAAGTGCTATAACTGGGGTGCAGTCTATGCTAGAAGCATCTGTAATATAAAAAAGCCTTAACGCTCCGTTTGAACTGAGCGTTAAGGCTTTTACTATTCAGTAAGGGATTCTTTCCGGTCTGTCTGTATGAGTATTTCTATTCGGCTTCCTTTTTTTATTAGGCGATACGTTCCTTCAGAATAAACCTGGCTCACCTGTTGGACCGCTTGAGCTAAAAAGCCTGTTTCCAGATCAAACGTTGCGTTCTTGTTGCCATTTAAACGACTGGTAACAACAGACCCGAATAAATGAAAACGATAAGAGGAGCGTTTCTTTTCCACCATTTCGACTGTTCCAAAAGAAACCTCTTCCATCGTCTGTAAAATATCTTCTACGGATGAAAAGTCATATGAGCGAGCGAGTTCTTTCCCAGCCCAATATAATATGCTTTCTTCGTCTTCTTTTAATAATTTCGGTAATAATTGATCTCTAAGTAACGTAATGCCCTGCACGTGAGGGGTTGCTTCCTGTTCCATGCTTCAATGTACTCCTTTAACGAACTTTATCTCACTCAACCTAGTTTACCTTTATATTTTTCAAATAATTCTTTATAATAATAAGAGAGGGTAAAACCATACTTACTTATTTTACCTTTTTTTGACAGGTGATACTACACATAATGTGAATTTATAAGTAAAAAATAGAGATAGATATAGAATAGGTTGAAATAAAATGAATAATAAACCAATAGGGTTATTAGACTCAGGTGCAGGCGGCTTAACGGTTTTAAAAGCAGCAAAAGAACGGTTGCCACATGAGTCTTACGTATATATGGGAGATACAGCCAGATGTCCATATGGAAATCGAACAAATGAAGAAATTATTGCTTTCACATTGGAAATGGCTGATTTTTTAATGCAATGTGATGTCAAAATGATTGTCATTGCGTGCAACACGGCGACAGCTCAAGCTTTGGACAGAGTCAAAGAGCACGTGTCTGTTCCAGTTATTGGCGTGATTTCACCTGGGAGTGAAGCAGCTGTCAAGACGAGCACCACTAAACACATTGGAGTGCTAGCAACAAAAAGCACAGTGGAATCCGGGTTTTATACCAAAACCATCCATCAGTTCAGTGAGGATGTGGTCCTTTCACAAATGGCCTGTCCATCTTTTGTAGATATAGTAGAAAGCAATCTCTACAAATCAGAACAAGCGAGAGAAGCGGTACTCGCTCAATTGGATACGTTTAAAAAAGAAGACATGGATACGCTCATATTAGGCTGCACACACTTTCCTCTCTTGTCTCCTTTTATCCAAGAAGCCATGGGGGAAGAGGTCACCTTAATTGATCCGGGTGTTCTAACTTCAGAAAAGATAGAAGATATTTTAACGTCAGAAGACTTATTAGCAGACAGTCTGTCTCCATCTACAATACAGTTATATACAACAGATGAATCGGTTGACCTATTTAAGCGTATTGCAACAGACTGGATGGGGACGGATGAATTTGATTGTCAAACGGTCTCTTTAGAAAGGTTGGAAAAAGATGAATAAGGATAAACTCGTTGTTATAGCAACAAAAAATAAAGGAAAAGCAAAAGAGTTTGAAGCGTTATTTGAAAGATACGGATACAGTATTAAAACTCTCCTTGACTTTCCAGAGTTGGAAGATGTAGAAGAAACGGGAGAGACCTTTCAAGAAAATGCTCTCTTAAAAGCTGAAACCATTGCAAAAGAACTGCAAACAGTTGTTATTGCAGATGATTCTGGATTAGCTGTTGAAGCGTTACATGGCCAGCCTGGAGTTTATTCTGCCAGATATGCCGGAGAGGAAAAGAATGATGCCAGAAACAATGCGAAGTTGCTGAACGAACTAGCTGATGTAAAAGATGAGAATCGCAAAGCAACCTTTCATTGTTCACTAGCCATCGCTCATCCTGAAAAAGAGTCTCTAGTGGTTGACGGTAAATTAGAAGGACAAATAGCTGGTGTGCCAAGAGGATTGAACGGTTTTGGCTACGATCCTTTATTTTATGTGCCTGAAAAAGACAAGACTTTAGCTGAATTATCAGAAGAGGAAAAAAATGAAATCAGTCACCGAGCACGAGCATTAGAAAAATTGGAAAAGAACTGGTCAGATTGGATGAAGGATTTTTAAATAGGAAGGACGGAACAGGATGAAAATCGTTGTAGTAAGCGACAATCACGGAGATACGTATTACATGGAAGAATTGCTATCTATTCACTCAGAAGATACAGATGCTTGGTTTCATTGCGGGGACTCAGAACTGCCTGAAGATCATCCTCTTTTCCAGAATTACCAAACAGTAGAAGGCAACATGGATTTTGCAAACAAATTAAAATTAAGTCGCTTAGAAGAAATACAAGGAGAGTTATTTCTCATTGCTCATGGGCATAAGCATAAAGTGAAACAGTCTTATGATCGGTTAAAAGAAGAAGCTAAGAAAGCCGGATGCCGATTTGTGTTCTATGGACATACCCACGTTGCAAAAGTAGCGGAAGAAGAAGGCATCTACTTTGTCAATCCAGGCAGTTTGACTCAGCCCCGTGATCGACACAAAGGTACATATCTTGTACTCACTATTGATGAAGATAAAACGACAGCCACTTTTGATTTCTATGATAAGGACCACAACAGCATTCCAGAAATAAGCCAGTCTATTCATTTGAACTAATCGCTTAAATATCTCTCATTATTTTCCAATCATTATAATGATATAATCCTTATGTTTTTGGAATTATGATAATCCTCTTTTAACTGAATCTAAGAATTTTCTCTTAATTGCCGGGATTATTTTGGAAACCGTCGGATTATTGGTAGAATAAAGGAGAATAGAGCGTTTACAAGGAGTGAAGAAATGATTAGTGATAAAATGAAACGTTTTTTGGTTGAAGATGAAAATAGCTTAGTTAAACCCGCTAATGAAGTAGCTGTTGTTGGCTTGCAAAACAGACTGAATCATGCCTTACTTTTATTAACAACGGATAAATATGCTGTGGTGCCGGTTTTGGACAGTGACTCAAAAATGAAAGGGTTAATCTCCATGCCGACCATCATGCATGCGATAATGGATATAGAAGATGTCCATTTTGAAAAATTAGGTGAAATTGAAGTAGGCGAAGTGATGGATACAGATTATCCTTCCGTTAAAGAAGATTTTGAATTGGAAGATGTTTTACGGATGCTAGTCAATCATGCATTCATTACCGTTGTCGATGACGACAATTACTTCAAGGGGATTATCACCCGGAGCGAAATACTCAAAGGAACCAATCGGATAGCGCACGACTTTGAAAAAGTTTATCATGTAACTGAAAAAGAGACGATTGCCCATTAAAGAAAACAGGCCTCATTCTTCGTTTTTATCTAAACGAAAGCATGAGGCCTGTTTTTAATTATTGACCAGTTAGATCCAGATTAATCTCGGGCAGTTCAATGCCGTTTTGGCTTAAAGCCTCCACGTACTCTTCAAAGAACAAATTTCTGACACCCCATTGACTGCCGGCTTTCGTATACATAATCACTTGAGCAGCCATTTGTCCAGAACCAACTGGAACAAAAGAGACGCCGGTTGGTTCGGCTGTTATATCCGATTGATTAGGAATCAGTTCGGCATTGACTTGTTCCAGTACTTCTCTTACTTTATCCAAATTAGTCGAAGGGTAAAGACGGAGCAATATAAGGACCCGCATATCCGAGCGTGACTGGTTACTTATGACTTCAATAACCCGATTAGGTATAAAGTGAACCGTCCCGTCGAAGTCTTTTAATTTTGTGGTCTTTAAATTGACATCTTCGACCGTCCCCGTTACATCCCCAACCGTCACCACGTCACCCACATCCAGTTGTTTTTCTAATAAAATCATAAATCCATTGACAATATCAGAAACAAAACCCTGTGCTCCTAAGGATAGAGCTAATCCGATGACTCCCGCACTGGCTACAAGTGTACCGACAGGAATTCCAATAATTTCTAATATAGAATAAACTAAAAAGAAATAGAGAATGGAATGAAAGATATTTTTAGCTAATTTATATAAGGTGTTTAAACGATTAGGTACGGTGTTTTTATTTTTCATATAGCGTTTAAAAACAGATTCGATTACGACATTACCTATTTTCTTCACCACAAAAAATAGAATAACAGCAAGAAGTATTTTCAAGGCGCCGATAATAACACTCGCGGCTAGAGCATTCCAATCAATAGCATTCCAGAATTCTTCAAAAGCCCCAAGGTCTTCACCTATTCCATCTCCAATGTTATCAATCGTTTCTGGTCTATTGTCCATACTATTATCCTTTCTGAAAAAATCCTTTTGTATTTCTTACATTTTAACAGGTTTTGAAAAAGATTCAATTTCAATTATTTTAATTTTCATAACCCCTCTTGTTTGCATTTAATCCTAAGAGAGTGGTACTCTTATCTTATAAAAGAATCAGAAAACAGAAAGAGGGATAATTATGTCAGGTGGAGAAATAGCAGCATTAATTGCCGCAATTGCTTTTGCAGTACTCGTGTTAGGATTGTGCTATGTTTTATTTAAAGTAGCCAATGTAGTAAAAGAATTGAATACAACGATTGAGGAAGCGAATAAGAGCCTTAGCACGATAACAAAAGATGCGGATCATTTACTCATCGAGGTGGAAGGACTATTAAATAAATCAAATACGACCTTGGATGATGTGAATGGGAAACTTGGTTTAACAGACCCACTATTCCGAGCGATAGGCGACTTAGGAGAATCGGTATCTAGCTTGAACGCGTCTACTCGTAATTTAACTACTCACTTATCCAGTGCTTCTAAAAAAGGTGCGTCTTTAGGCATTGCGAAAAAAGTCAGCTCATCAGTTAAAGATTAAAATCACTTAAAAGAAATGAAGGAGAGATAATCAATAATGAAGAAGCAGTTTGACACAGAGAGTTTTGTATTAGGGACATTTGTAGGAGCAGCAGTAGCAGGAATCTCGGCTTTACTATTTGCGCCAAAATCAGGTAAAGATATGCGCCATGAAATTGGCACGCAAGCAGATAAGGCCAAAGATCAGGCAAGAGATTATGTTCAACTAGCTAAAGATAAAGGATTAGAATTAAAAGATACAGCTAATAAAGCAGGATCAGAGTATTTAGAAAATGCTTCTGCCACATATGAACAATTAACCAATCAGGCAGGCTCTGACATGGACGAGAGCAAAAAGAACTTGGATCAAATTAAAAAAGAAGCAAGAGAAACGGCTGAAAATATGAAAGAAACCCTTAAAGAGGGAACCGAAAGAGGTATGGAAATTACTAAAGAAACCGGAAAAGAAATGAAGGACACAGTAGAAGACGGGAAAAAAGAAGCATCTCATTCTTCTTCCGATTCTTCATCTCAATCAAAGGAAGACGGTCCTTTAGACGTAACAGATACAAGAGAAGCTAAAGAACCAGAAAAAGAAGATGCGAGAGAAGATTCAGATTTTGGTCCAAATAAAGGCTCAATGAATAGTAAAGATAAAGAAGACTCACTACAAGCGAATAAACCGGGACAAACGTCTCGAACAAAAGGTGTCGACTACGACTCAGATAATTAATTAGTAAACTAAAAGGATGCCCGAGTTTTGGCATCCTTTTTTCGATTATTAAAAGGAGTGAGACAGGCATGAAATGGGTAAAAGGAATCTGTATAGTCGCTTTTTCAGGACTGCTTTTAACTGCTTGTGACAATGAAGTTGAAGATCATGAACCAACGTCTGAAGTAGGAGACGGAGAGACTGGGGTAGAAGAAGGAACCACTGATGTCGAAGTGACTCACGGGACTCTCCTGGATGGCACGTACGAACTGGTAGAAAATAACACGGATGAAAATGGTTGGAGAGTAGAGTTTACCATTGAAGTAGAAGAGGGTGAAGTCGTCTCTTCTGACTATAACGAATACGACGAAGAAGGAAACCCTAAAACAGAGGATGACGCTTACCAGGAAGCGATGGCAGCCGAAACGGGTGTAGGCCCTCAAGATGTAATACCAGAATTAAATGATCAGCTGGTGAGCACTCAGGATGTGGCTGAAGTGGATGTTGTTTCAGGGGCGACAGGAACATCGGAAAAGTTCCAAGGATATGCCGCTATGTTACTTAATGCTGCTGAAAATGGAGCGACAGAAACAATTGGTGTAGATAATTAAACAGAGAAAAAGGAGCACACGGAAATGCGCTCCTTTTTTATGCTTACCCTTTCAAGCTCAATCAACTCATTTCATATTTTCACTTGAGTGAATGGAGATAAAACCAGCTCGATTAAATCATAATCCAAAAAAATCTGAATGAATTGAGATAACATGATATTATTCTTTAACAGGTAAAACAATCAGCTCTTTAGGGGTATGAGTGAACGGAATGGCACCATTATCTGTGACATAAACGCAATCTTCAATGCGAACACCGACAGAGTTTTCTATATAAATGCCTGGTTCAATGGAGAAGCACATACCGTTTTTCAATTCGACTGTTACATTTGGCGCTACATCAGGGAATTCGTGGACAGATTTACCAAGACCATGTCCTAATCTATGGGTGAAGTATTCTCCGTAACCAGCTTCTTTAATCACAGTTCGGGCAATGGCATCCAATTCTCCCGTTGTCATTCCAGCTTTAACAGCTTTCTGAGCCATTTCCTGAGCTTCTAAAACAATATGATAAATCTCTTTGGCTTTCTCACTGACTTCTCCATAAGCAACGGTTCGTGTCACATCACTTGTATACCCTTTATGAACGACACCCAAATCAAATAAAACGAGCTCTCCAGGCTGTAATTGCCTCTTTCCAGGGGTACCATGGGGACTGGCAGCGTGGTCGCCGAACAAGACCATAGTGGAGAAACTCATGTCTGCTACGCCAATTTTTTTCATCTCATATTCAATTTTTGCCACAACTTCTTCTTCGCTAATACCATTCTTCAAGTAGTCCATTCCTACTTTTAAAGCTTTATCAGCAAGGTCGCCAGCTTCTTTCATGATGGTTATCTCATGAGGCTGCTTGATGACACGCTTGTTTTGAATAAGTGAGGTGCTGTTTTCAAACTCTGCTTCTTTGAAAACGGAACGGAGTGAGTGATAACGGGCGACAGATAAAGTATCCTCACTGATTCCGATTCGGGTCACCTGTTTAGGAGAATGGTCTAAAGCTTCCTTTAAAATAGCCCAAGGGGAATTTTCATCTTTATAAGGCAAAACCAGTTGAGCTTCTTTTATAGTTTTTACACTGGGATATTCCATAGCTGGACAAATCATCCATAGGGCATCTTGAAATAAGAGAACAGCTAATACACGTTCATGCGGATCACTTTCAAATCCGGTCAGATAAGAAACCACTAGAGGGTCATCATAGTAGAGCAAATCTAGGTTTTCGCTTTTCATTTCATCTTGTAATTGAGCAATAATAGTCATTAATGAACCTTCTTCCTCGTTAATATATGATTTATAGTTTATCAAAAATGAAGGAGTAATGCGAAAAGAGTTCAAAGTAAGCCTTTTCTGAAAATGAGTTATGAAAATTACATGAAAATTGATTGTTTATGATTGCTATTTAGGAGGTTTGCTGTTATTCTAGTTAGGTAAGTATGCGCTAACAAAGAAAATTGGCAATCTTAAAAAATATAGACATAAAGGAGCTTACAAATGGACAAGCAAACTATTACTATTTATGATGTAGCCCGTGAAGCAGGCGTTTCAATGGCTACGGTTTCTCGTGTAGTAAACGGGAATCCAAACGTAAAACCAACTACACGAAAAAAAGTGTTAGAAGTTATTGACCGTTTAGATTACCGTCCGAATGCAGTAGCAAGAGGACTAGCAAGCAAGAAAACAACCACTGTTGGGGTTATCATTCCTGACGTAACTAATTTATACTTCTCGTCACTAGCTCGTGGAATCGATGATATAGCGACAATGTACAAGTATAACATCATTTTAGCTAACTCTGATGAAAACGATCAGAAAGAAGTACAAGTGCTAAACACATTATTAGCGAAACAAGTAGATGGTGTTATTTTCATGGGTAACACGATTACAGATGAGTTACGTGCAGAGTTTTCACGTTCACGCACACCAGTCGTATTAGCTGGTACAGTTGATCCAGATCAGCAAGTAGGCAGTGTAAACATTGATTATGAATCTGCAACGAAAGACAGTGTAGAATTACTCATCCAAAATGGCCATAAAAAAATTGCTTTTGTTTCTGAAAGCCATGATGAGCCAATTAATGGTATCTACCGCTTAAACGGATATAAAAAAGCCTTAGAAGAAGCATCTATTGACTTTGATGAAAGTCTGGTCTTGCAATCTGAATATACCTATAAAGTAGGAGAAGCAGTATATGACCAAATCACTAAAACAGGTGCGACAGCAGCGATTATAGCTGATGATGAGTTAGCTGTTGGGGTATTAAATGCGGCTTTAGATAGAGGTGTTTCAGTACCTGAAGAGTTTGAAATCATCACTTCAAATAATTCTCGTTTAACTGAGATGACTCGTCCACAGTTGAGTACTGTTGTTCAGCCTTTATATGACATAGGGGCCGTGGCGATGCGTCTATTAACAAAAATGATGAACAAAGAAGAAGTAGACGAAAAAACAGTCACTTTACCTTATAGTATCGAAGCAAAAGGAACAACTAAAGAATCACCTAACTTATAATCTAAAAAAACCTTTCAGAAAATTTTCTTCTGAAAGGTTTTTTCTATTTATTCCTCGTCGCTGTCGCCATTTTCATCGGCTGGGTCGTCTTCCTCATCGTCATTCCCGTTTCCGTTGCCATTTCCATTAGAATTTCCGTTCCCATTCCCATTGGAATTGTCACCGTCATCGGTATTGCCGTTTCCGTTCCCATTACCATTCCCGTTGCCATTATCATTGCCATTGGCATTTCCATTTCCATTATCATTGTCGTTGTTATTGGAATTATCATTCCCATTATCATTGTTACTGCCGTTACCATTTCCGTTATTGTTCCCATTATTAGATGTTTCTTCCTCATCAGAAGAATCGTCATCCTCGTCAGAAAGTTCATCATTAGATGTGTCTGGAGCAGGAGAAGAATCATTCGATTCTTCAATACTATCATCATCATCTTGAGAACTAGATCGAATATAGTTACTCCAAAAATCTTCGTAATCTTCATCTGATGCTTGAATAGCAAAATCATAAACGGTTGACCCCGGTATATTATTTGAATCAAATATTTCGGTATAGGTTGGGCCAGAATAAGAGAAAGTGTCTCCATCGGGAGTTTCAACTGTTCCGGATTTCATACCGGTCGCTTGGATAACAGAATCTGTCGTGATACCACTCGGACGAGTAAAGGTTTGATCCACACCAAATATTTCTGGATTCGTATTATGAATCGCATTAACAAGGCGAGCCCACATAGCACGTACTCTCAAACTCGGGTGTATCCCATTATCACGACGTAATTGAACTTGTTGATTAGCGTAACCTAACCACGTACTAAAACTGACTCGAGGTGTGCTGGCAACATACCATACGTCTGTATAATTTTGTGTGGTACCAGTTTTGGAAATCCAGTCTGCATTGAAATTAATTTGATTTCTAACATCTCTAGCTGTTCCTTCAGTTTGAACATCGCGCAGCATATCTAGTAATAAATAGTTTGTTTCAGGACTCCATACTTCTGTTTCTGCTAATTCATGTTCATAGACCACTTCACCTGAACTATTTTCAATTCGTTCTATAATAAAGGGTTCAACTTGTACACCGTTATTTGCAATAGAGGCAAAAGCACTTGTTAATTCAACTGGGGTCGGTCCCTCGTCTGTTCCTCCAATTGAAAAGGCAGGATTCTGAAATTCATTATCTCGGATAGCTTCCGGACCTAATCCCATTCGACGGATATATTGACCAATATCATATTCACCTTCCAGCAGTTCCATGTAGAGACGATAGGCTGGAATATTTTGTGAACGGTAAAGGGCTTCACGTGCAGACATCCAAATATCAGTTGTTTCTCCGTAATTACTAGGGTAAAAATCAACATAATCCCCTATTGTAGCATCCCAATTAGGTACGGCATACTCAGTATCAGGAATAATAGTAGCTGGGGTAATAAGGCCTTCTTCAATAGCCGGTCCGAAAACAGCTAATGGTTTTATGACTGAACCTGGACTACGTCTGCTTTGAAAGGCATTATTCCACTGAGATTCCTCATAATCACGACCACCAATAAAAGCGATAACTCTTCCTGTAGCGTTATCAGTTAAAGCTCCTCCAATTTGAACTGGATAAGTTTCAGTATGCGTATTCCCTTCATCATCAGTCGTAGTTACGGTTTGTTCCGAACCTAGATAGTCTAAGTTAGCGGAAACTACTTGTTCTAATGTATGATGAACGGTACGATCTAGAGTAGTATAGATCTTATAGCCTCGATTTCTTAAATCATAATCCGCTCGCTCATAATACTCAGCTCGAATATCAGGGTCATCATTAAGCATTTCAGAGGTAATCCCATCTTCTTCTAGGTAGCTGTTCATCAATAAAACTTTTGCTTCTGATTCTGCGATATCATACGCATATGATAAACCGTCTTCTTCAACTTCCTCTCGACTGATAAAGTCTTGAGTAATGTCATAGGCTAAAGCTTCTTGGTATTCATCATACGTAATGTAGCCCTCACGATACATTCGGAATAAAACTTCACTTTGTCTTTCAATACTCAAGTTATGGCTTTCTTTAATCTCGCCAAACTGTGTGTATGGGCTGTATACAATGGGCCGCTGAGGCAAGCCTGCAATAAAGGCTGCTTGTGGCAACGTTACCTCGGAAGCAGGAACGCCAAAGATTCCTTGAGCAGCTTCTTCCACCCCTGCAATATTTTGACCTTTATTATTTCGTCCAAAAGGGGATACGTTTAGGTATGCTTCCAAAATTTCATCTTTATCCATGTGGTTCTCTAAACGCATCGCTAATAATATTTCGTTCGCTTTACGTTCATGGGAGACTTCTCCACCAACAATCTGTTGTTTAACTAACTGTTGCGTTAAAGTCGAACCGCCAGTGGAACCTGTTTCCGTGATATCTTGTATCAAAGCACGAGCAACTGCTTTAGGAACAACTCCTTCATGATCGAAGAAGTATTCATCCTCTGTTGCGACGAGTGCCTCTACTAGGAAAGGGGAGACTTCGTCTAAGCTAATGGGTGTCCGAAGCAAATCAGAACGCAAGTCACTGATGACCTCTCCGCCAGCATAATACATGGTCGACTTTTCATTATAATCATTAATTTGCTCAGCCATGACTTCTTGATCAGGAATTTCAGTATCATGTACAAGCGACGCGAAATAACCAAGACCTGCGCCTGCTCCAAGAGCTCCTCCAATTAATAGAATGACTACAAGTAAAATAACGAGTGCTTTTACCACTCGGTAGAAAATGTCAAAGTAATAAAGGAAAGATTGGAAACGGGATGATTCATTAGTTTCTTCTGTATCTGTATGATTGTTTTTATCAGTACGTTTCATTCTTGACTCCTTTTTAAAAATGTCTATTTTTATTTATAGCTTGCTACATTATAGCAAAACCAGCTTAAAAGTAAAATATAGGAAGCGTTTTTTGGGTGAAATTCTGCTGAGTATGGCGAAAATGTTAAGGAGAAAAAGAAAAAGCCCCTATAAAAGGGATGAAACCTTTTACAGGGGAGAAGTGAATTAAACTGTTTCTGGCAAAGATTCACCAATGGCTTCTAAGCGTTGAGCAACCTCTTCGCGGCTTAACTGATGCTCTTTGACATATCGGTTTTCAGGAGACACTCGACACTCATGTGTGCATCCTCTTAAATAAGTGTGTTCATTTTCTTCAGAAGTAATGAACTGGCGGTTACATGAAGGGTTACCACAGTTGACATAGCGTTCACAAGGTGTCCCATCATACCAGTCTTTTCCTACGATTGTTTTTTCTTTTCTATTAACATCTACACTGATGCGCTCATCAAAGACATACATTTTACCATCCCATAACTCTCCTTGAGTTTCTGGGTCTGTCCCGTAGTTATGAATCCCACCATGCAATTGAGCTACATCCTCAAAGCCTTCTTTTAAAAGCCAGCCTGTTAGCTTTTCACAGCGGACACCACCTGTACAATAGGTAACGACCTTTTTGTCCATGAATTTTTCTTTGTTTTCTTTGATCCACTCAGGTAATTCTCTAAAATTACGAATATCCGGGCGAATAGCCCCTCTGAAATGGCCTAAATCATATTCATAGTCATTTCTTGCATCTAAGACAATCGTGTTTTCATCTTCTAAAGCTTCTCTAAATTCTACGGGCTTTAAATACTGACCGGATAATTCGTTTGGATCTAAATCATCTTCGCCCAATTTTAAAGATACAATTTCTGGACGATAACGCACATGCATTTTCTTAAAAGCATGACCGTCCGCTTCATCAATCTTGAACATCATATCAGCAAAGCGTTCATCGGAATGAACAGCTTCCATATAACGTTCAGTCTCTTCAGTTGTTCCAGAGACCGTTCCGTTCAAACCTTCTTCAGACACTAAAATGCGACCTTTTAAATTTAAACGACGGCAGAGCTCAAGGTGTTCCAATCTAAAGCGCTCTGGATTATCAATTTTGGCATATTTGTAATACAACAATACACGGTAATCACTCATATTTTAAATTCCTCCTATTTCGAGTAACTGTGCTATTCCACTGAATGGAATCATTAAAAAGTATAGTATTTTCACTTATAAAAAGCAAGTAATCTAAAAAGACTAAATGTGACAAATTGTGAACGGAATGTGAATTACACGCTCTGAAATTGAAGTGTAATAGAACTGAAACGTATTTATGACCTATAAGTGCTATACTTTAGCCAAGTTAGATTAACAAACAGACTAACTGAAAGATTTATCATAGCATATATTACTGTCGAAACTGTCAAAAGGAAAGTCTATATGGAGGGAAAACCTTGAAAAATAAGTTCATTTTAACGACATTAACAAGCACGTTACTACTAGGAGCTATCGGTGCCACACCACAGGTATTTGCGGATGAATTTGAAAATGACATTCAAGAGAATTTAAATAGAATACAGGAATCAGAAAGCCAAGTACATACTTTGGAAGAGACGATTCAATCTCTACAAGTGGAAGTACAAAACACCGAAGAAGAATTATCAAACATAAATTCGGATATTGCAAAAAATGAAGATAAAATAAAAGAAACAGTTCAGCGTTTAGAGAAAGCTCATGCTGAAATGAATCAGTTGCTTGAAGAAATTGCGGAATTAGAAGAAATGATTGAGAAACGTACAGAGCAATTAGAAAATCAAGCTCGTACAATTCAAGTAGAAGGACAAACAACGAATTACATTGAATTCATTATTGATGCAGAATCGTTAACGGATATTTTTGGACGTATTGATGTTGTAGCTAGTCTTGTTTCATCCAATCGTAAACTCGTTCAAGCGCAAGTTAGAGATAAAGAAGCTGTAGTTGAAAAGCAAGATAGAACAGAACAGACCATTGTTCAACAAAATGCTTTGGCCGCCGAATTAGAAATGATTTCTGAGGAATTGGATCAGCAAAGATTAGAAAAAGAAGTCCTGGTCGCTCAATTAGCCGCTGAACGAGCAACGGCAGAAGCAGACCGTAACCGTTTCTTATCTCAAAAAGCAGAAGCAGAACAAGCAGTTGTTCAGTTAGTTGCTGCTCGTGAAGAAGCCCAACAGGCAGCGCGTGAAGCGGAAGAACGCAGAAGAGAAGAAGCGCGCCTAGCTCAAGCGGAAGCAGAGGCTGAAGCGGAAAGACAAGCACAAGAAGCAGCGCAGCAAGAAGTGACTGTGGCTTCATCTGGAAGAGAATCAGCTTCTACATCAGATAATAGTGCATCATCTAGTCAAACAGAATCCAGCTCAAATAATACGAATGCGTCAGAGCCATCAACGGCTAGCTCAAGCAATGCAAGTTCGTCAGAGTCTAATACAGAGACTAATAATACACCGCCAGCTTCAAATAGCGGATCTGAATCAAATGAGTTGTCTAGCGACTCATCAACTGGATCTCAAACTCAAACCCCTCCGGCTCAAAGTCAGCCGAAGGAACAAGCTAAACCAAAACCAACTCCAGCACCAGCACCTGCGCCAAGTGGAGGAACAAGTTGGTCAGCTTTATCACCACACGCCACTGCTTTATTAGGAATAAGATATAGATATGGTGGAACGACAACTTCAGGTTTCGATTGTTCAGGTTTCACAAGCTATGTGTTTAATAAAGTTGGAAAATCATTACCAAGGTCAGCTGCAGGTCAATATGCAGGAGCTCAAAAAGTATCTAATCCACAGCCAGGAGATTTAGTATTCTTCTCAGAAGGTGGCGGTCGTGTTACTCACGTAGGTATATATGTCGGTGGCGGACAATTTATTGGTTCGCAGTCAAGTACTGGTGTTGCCTATGCAAGCGTTAATGATCCTTATTATTGGGGATCACGTTTTGTAGGATACGGAAGGTATTAATATAATTTATTAAACTAGCACCTTGTCACATTTAGTGATGAGGTGCTTTATTTTTACAAAAAAAACAAGGTTCCGTTTAAACGAAACCTTGCTGGTAGATGATTATTTTTCTTTAGCTAATTCTTCTGTAAGTGTCATGTAGTCATCAATATCTTTTAACACTTCATCAATGGCTGACTGCCAGAAGTCAGGTAGTGTTAAGTTCACATCTAGGTGTTTAGCAGCTAGGTCTTCAGTAGTCATGCTCGCTGTATCTCTTAGTAAGTTGCGGTAGTTAGTCTCAAATGAAGGGCCTTCTTGTTTCGCTTTTGAATAAATACCTAAACTAAACAAGAAACCAAAAGTGTAAGGGAAGTTGTAAAAACTAATACCTGTACTGTAAAAGTGCAATTTACTTGCCCAGAACATTGGGTGATAGTTTTCTAAAGCATTTTGGAAAGCTTCTTTTTGTGCTTCTTCCATTAACTGACACAGTTCTTCTTCATCTACTAATCCTTGTTGACGTTTCTCATAGAAGCGAGTCTCGAATAGATAACGGCTGTGAATATCCATAAACATAACAGCTGCACGTGAAATTTTGCTGTCTAATAAAGCAATCTTTTCTTCTTTTGAAGCCGCAGCCTCAACAGTCGCATCTGAAACTAAGAGTTCACAAAACGTACTAGCGGTTTCGGCTACGTTCATCGCATATCGACGGTTCAATAGTGGTAAATCACGCATCACATGACTATGAAAAGCATGGCCTAATTCGTGTGCTAAAGTAGACACATTATTAGCTGTTCCAGAAAAAGTCATAAAAATACGAGACTGTTTGCTTTCAGGCAAATTAGCACAGTAAGCTCCCGGACGCTTTCCGTCTCTGTCTTCTGCTTCAACCCAGTTTTCATCAAAGGATTTTTGAGCCAGATCCTTCATTTCGGTACTAAAGGTTCCAAAGTTCTCAACGATGAAGTCTTGTGCTTCCTCAAAGGAATATTTCTTAGGAACGTAGCTCCCAACGGAAACAGGAGCGGTGACATCAGCCCAAGTTAGTTTTTCCTGATTCATTAACTTCGCCTTGCGGTTTAAGAAGTCAACCACTCGCGGCTTGTTTTCGGTAATCGTGTTCCACATCGTATCCAATGTTTCTTTTTTCATGCGGTTATATTCGAGTGGCGGATTCATGAAATCGTCTTCGCCTCTAAGCTTATATGTCTGAAGTCTGAAACCAGCCAAGTGATTTAGAGTGTCAGAAAAGAGAGGTGCTTTTTCTTTCCATGCTTTTTCCCATACATCAAGCATCTGGTGACGCACTTTCGGATCAGGTGAACCAGATAATTTGTTAGCCGCTTGTCCAGCAGACAGATAAGACACTTTTCCATCTTCTTCAAAAGGAACTTTCACACTAGCAACTAAGGACTGGTACATATTTCCGAACCCTTGAATCCCGTCCAATGATAACTGTTGAATCACTTTTTCTTCTTTTTCAGAAAGTAATTTTTGTCCTTGTTCACGTTTTTCATTTAATGGAAAAGCACTTTGCTTAAATGCGTCCAGAGCAACGAGGTCATTCCATTCACTTTGAGGGATGTCTTTAATTTTCTTCATGAATAGTGTTTCAACTTCGCTTAACTGACTACCCACTTGACTGAGTTGGTTGACTACTTTTGCAGCATGGGTATCTTTCGAGTCAGCTGAAGCGAGCCCTCTTGCAAATGTTCCTGCTTCAGCTAAACCATCAAAAATGCGTTCTCTTTCATTTAGGAACGTATGTAGTTGATTATATTCAGGTTTATCTTCTTCAAATGACCATTGCTGGATTAAGTCTAATGTACTCTCAATCGCCTTCCCCAAAAGCGTCATCTTTTCCTGTAAATCCTCGGAACGGCTTCCCCCTTTGAATACCGATTCCATGTCCCATTTCATGTTATTTGTCATTGATTCATCTCTCCCCTTAATTAAACTAAATTAATTGTACCGTTTTTTCCTTTCCATATCCAGAACCATCCGTTAAAATGGAAGGAGATTTGAAAAGGAGAAGAAGAATGAACAGAAAAACAAGTACAGCAGATACGATTTATTTACTTTTGGCTTTTGCCATTATGGGTATCCTTTATTACAGTTCGTCCATGGGATATGAGGAACAAAATGTTCAACCACTGCTTCATCAATGGTTGGAAAATGAACCATTAAGAGGCTTGCTTGAACGCATTGAATTTACATACGCTGGAAGTGTCGTTAGTGTAGAGTCTAGTGGTTATATAGCTTTTATCGAATTTTTCATCAGAAAAGGAGCTCACTTTTTTTCCTTTTTTGCGTTAGGACTCTTTTGGTTTCTAGGCTTAAGAAACAGAGTAAATAATATCTATTTATCTATTTTGCTGTCTCTTCTATTAACAGCAGGCTATGCCTCGTTTGACGAATTAAGACAGAATTTCCATCCTAATCGGACTGCTTTAATGCAAGATGTCATTTTAGATACAGTAGGCGGATTAACGGGAATACTCATGGCTTTCTTTTCCACAGGAGGTCCCAAAAAACGTAAGCGGAAAATACGATTCAATCGTTGACACATTTTCAAGGAAACCTTGAATCGACAGCGAAATTTGGTATAATAACAAAGGATAACGCAAACACATTCAGGAAAGAGGAATTGAAATGGCTGGACATTCAAAATGGAGTAACATCAAGCATCGTAAAGGTGCCCAAGATGCGAAACGTGGAAAGATTTTCCAAAAACATTCAAAACTAATATACCAGGCAGCTAAAGACGGCGGATCAGATATTGAGATGAACGCTGCATTGAGATTGGCTGTAGATAAAGCTCGATCCGATAATATGCCAAATGACAACATTGAACGGGCCATCAAGCGAGCAACAGATGCAGGCCAGGGTGACGACTATAATGAAGTCATCTATGAAGGGTACGGTACGAACGGTATTGCTGTTTTAGTGTACACACTAACGGATAATGTTAACCGTACAGCAACGAACGTTCGCGTTGCATTCGACCGTAACGGCGGATCGATGGGAGAAAAAGGGTCGGTTAATTATATGTTTGACCGAAAAGGCTATCTTGCTATCGCGCGTGAAGGGCTAGATGTAGACGAAGATACTATGCTCATGCATGTACTGGAAGCAGGAGGAGAAGACCTAGAGGTATCTGATGATGTCTTTGAAATCTATACTGAAGCAACAGACTTTGGAGCCGTTAGAGACGCTTTAATTGCAGAAGGCTTTGAACTAGATCGTGCAGAGCTGACGATGATTCCTCAAACGACTATTCCTGTTCCAGAAGACAAAATAAGTGTATTTGAAAAAATGATTGAAGCTTTAGAAGACGATGATGATGTAAACGAGGTTTACCACAACGCTGAACTATAATAAAGAATGAAGGATAACTTCAAGAAGTAGACAAAAATCTACTTTTTGAAGTTTTTTTATTTTCTTTCGTGGATTTCGATTTATTTAGACAATATATATAGTAAGACATTTTTTAAAATCAAAAAGAGAGAGGAAGGAAGGGATGGATACCGAATCATTTGCGACCCATTTGTTGTCCATAGCCAGCGCTTATCAAACAAGTGATATTCATATATTACCGGAACAAAAGCATTACGATGTCTACTTTCGCTTAAATGGACAAATGGAAAAGCAGTATTATTTAACTCGAGAGGAAGGAACTCAGTTAATTTCTTATTTTAAGTTCTTGTCTCATATGGATGTAGGAGAAAGGAGACGGCCTCAAAGTGGCTCGACTACCTTTGCTTTGAAAGAAAAATCAGTGGACTGTCGCTTTTCAACAATCAGTAACTATCATTCGCAGGAATCCTTAGTGATTCGATTATTAAAGCAGAAAGAGACAGGGAATCAACAACCAGCCTCATTCTTCTCAAAAGAATGGAAGCAATTAGAATCATTAATTGAATCCAAATCGGGCCTTTTACTCTTTTCAGGACCTGTTGATTCTGGGAAAACGACAACTATGTATCATCTCGTAAGAAACAGAATGAAAGGAGAGAAGCAGCAGGTCATTACAGTTGAAGATCCCGTTGAAATAGAAGAGACTTCCTTTTTACAGGTGCAGGTGAATGAAAAAGCGGGGATAACTTACGAGCATCTCTTAAAGAGTTCCCTTCGTCATCATCCCGATGTCCTCATAGTGGGTGAAATAAGAGACGAAGAAACAGCTAAAATGGTCGTTCGAGGTGCATTAACGGGTCACCTTATAGTTGGATCTATTCATGCCAAAAACGCAAAAGGAGTCTTATCTCGCATGATGGAGTTGGGAGTCAGCTTAACTTTACTTGAACAAACACTCATTGGCATAGCTTTCCAAAATCTTCTCCCCATTTACTGTCCTTTGTGTGAGGCCAACTGCCAAACCTACTGTACGAATCACCCGCGCGACAGAAAGCGGGCCGCTTTATATGAAGTAAAAGCAAACGAGAGTCTATCAGAACTGTTTGAAAGGCTCAGACAGCAGGAGTCTATGACAACACCACCCATGAAAAGGGAATTCAATCGACTATTAGAGAAGGTGTACACCTATGGGTATGTTACCGAAAAAACGTACAAACGCTACCTTATCCCTAACGAATAAAGAGTTGAACCAGAAGGGCCTTTTACTTTCGCGTTTAGGTCAGTTGTTAGAAGATGGTTTTTCGTTGAGAGAAGCTCTCACTTTTTTAGAAACCATTGCAGATAAAAAATCTAAGCCGATTCTTCAAGAAATCATAAGAGAGACAGCTTTAGGCATTGAGTTTTCTACTGTATTAAAACAAGCGGGCTTTCCGGACTCAACCTGTTCCCAGATATATTTCTCTTTATATCATGGGCAGTTTGCTCAGGCGGTCTACACAGCTGGCAAACATCTGATTCAGCAAGCCGAGAAGAAGAAAAAATTAAAAGCCGTCACTCACTACCCGGTTATGCTTCTCCTTTTTATCACCATGATGCTGTTTGCCATGCGGTATATTCTTATTCCTCATATTGAACACATTCTAACGGTTGATAGAAATCAGATGCCTTTCAGCACCCGCTTCATTGTGCAAGCCGTGTATCAGGCTCCATTACTCATTATGGGCAGTCTAGTTGGTTTGACTTTATCTTACACCCTGTTCAGACATTTTTTAGATCGGAAAAAGCCTTTAGACAGATTAACCTTCTTGAGTCAGCTTATTCCTTTATCCCTCTTTAAACTATATTGGACACAGTTTTTCGCTCACGAATGGGGCACCCTATTAAAAAGTGAGTGCAGTTTACTGGAAGTTATCAGCATTATGAAAGGAAATAACTTATCCCCCTTGATAAATGAAATGGGGAGATGGATAGAATCAGAAATGAAGAAGGGACAACAGTTCCATGAAGCACTAAGTCCGTTGTCCTTCTTTAAACCCGAACTGATAGAAGTTATCCGACATGGAGAAATAACAGGAAATGTGGGTTACCAATTGGAACTCTATGCCGAACATTGTGAGGAGGAAATGGATAAACAGATAGAAGCGTATATGGAAAGAATTCAACCCTTTATTTTTATATTTGTAGCAGTGATTATCATCGCCATCTATGCTGCTTTGTTGCTTCCGACTTTCAGCTTGATGGACACACTATAATAAAATGAGAAAGGAAAGTAAAAAATGAGAAGACTATTTAACAAAGAAGAAGGCTTTACTTTAATTGAAATGTCCCTGGTACTGTTTATCATTTCAGCTCTATTGTTGCTTTTTATTCCTAACTTGTCCAGTAATAAAGAAAGTGCTGCCTCAACTGGCAATCAAGCCTTTCAGACTGTTCTTCAGTCACAAGTTGAAATGTACGTAATGGATAATGGAAGCGGAGAATTCAGTTTCGCAGATATGGAAAGAGAAGGCTATCTAACACCGGCACAATTAGAAGATACAAAAAATTACACAATTAACGATAAAGGCATAGTCGTGAAAAATGCTGAATAATATAAAGGAATCCGAAGGCTTTACGTTAATTGAAACCGCACTCGTTCTAAGTATCGTTTCTATTATCCTCAGTCTGCCGATTGTTCACTTTAAAGCATTACAAGTTGAGGCTGAAACCCAACTCTTTTTTGAAACATTAGGATCAAGCCTGACACTTGCCCAGAGCTATGCCATTTTAAATCAGGACTGGCCCCTTATAGAATTCAAACCGGACACGAGAGAGGTGTCATTCAGAGCAGGAAAGCGGACGGATAATCATCCAATAAATCACAGGATCTCTTTCCCGGACTCAATCAGCATGCCAGGAGGAACTAGAGAATTTCGATTCTCATCTAGCACAGGCAATCAGTCGAATATCTCTCCTATCCCATTCGACACCGCAAAGGGAAGAGTCAACGTGAGATTCAAGTTTGGGAAAGGACGGTTCACAGTTGAATACGATTAGAGAAGAGGGCTTCGTCCTTTTAGAAAGCCTAGTCAGTTTAAGTATACTCGTTCTTTTTGTGGGGGCTGTCCTGCCTTTTTTCATGGGTGTTTTTTCAATAAGAAACTTGGCTAAATCCCAGGTTGAGAGTACACGTTTTTTATATGAAAGTGCCTTATTTTGGGAGAGAGAAGGAGTCAAAAAAGAGTCTTTTCATTCCAATGGAGTAGAAGTCAACAGTCTACATCAATCCAATGCTATCACCATTATCTGGGAGGGAGAAGAACGTGTGTCAACTAAAATCCAGTCGATTAAATGGACGGAATAAAGAAGAAGGCTTCACTTTATTAGAAGTGTTACTCACTCTTTCTATTATGAGCATTTGCGTCCTTTTCTTTTCATTAGCTCTGACTCAATTTAAAACAGTCCGAGCTTCTGTTAAAGATGACCGTCAAATCGAATGGCATTTGTTTCTGAACAGTATGGAGAATGATATGAAAGAATCAGAATTAAGGCAGATGACTCAGACCAGCTTGTCAGTCTACACGGTTGATGAGAAAACGAATAAAAGAGTGACTGTTACGTATCGATTAAATAGAGATGAAATGATTCGCAGTGTAACGGGTGGGTATGAACCCATTTTAATCAATGTCTCAAAAGCACATTACGAAAAACTATCCGATCAACGCGTGCGTTTAAATGTGACGTTTCATAATGGAGAAGAATTTACGGCTAATATTAAAGTAAATGAGGCCAATCCATGAATTTAAAACAGGACGATCAAGGGAGCATTTTAGTGTCTACATTTGCGCTGCTTTTGTTTATTTCCTTTTTGATCACTTCCGCTTCTCTGGTCATTAAACACCAAGTCGTCCAGTATAATCTGATTAGCCAAACCTATGAAGCCAAGGCCATGATAGAAATGACCAAACAGATATTAGTGGATGAGGATAATGAAGCAATTAGCAGCGGGAGTCTCGCTTTTTCAAACGGAACAGTCACAATTAAGCAAACGGGGGAGCGAAAGTATTCTATAGAAGCAACCCTAAATAACAATTTTACGAGCCGGTCTGTTTTTATTTTGCCAGAAGCAGTGATAGAAGAAACGACCCCAATAGATGAAGACACCTACTTTGATGAGTAGGTGTTCTTTTGATGGCAATCATTTATACGACCTAAAGTGTCAGAAAAGTATATTCAGGTCGTATAAGTCGGTTTTATCAGACGACACGAGTAGGTAGGGAGGGTGACCGGTCGAATAAAAGATAGTTAAGCGACCGCAATGGGTCATCGTTTAGATGAGAGGGCGTATAAGATAGAGAGTCCTACCGACTTTCCAATGTCTTAACTGTGTTGACTTCGTTTTGCTGAGAGTAACGTATCATTGGTTTAAAATAAAGCACGAAATAAGGAGTACCTCATAAGGAAAGGTTCAAATTTAAGTTTCACTTTGCTATAATTAGTAAGGAATGTTTGTTACTATAAATGAAAAGAAACGACAGTTGAAATAAAATAATAGAATAGGGTGTTTATATGTCACGAGTATCAGCAATACAAAAAAAATTGAATGAAGAAGGATTAGAAGCATTATTAGTTACCAGTTCATATAATTTACGTTATGTCTCTGGTTTTACAGGGACAGCGGGAGTCAGCTTGATAACGAAAGAGAAAGCGTATTTTATTACGGACTTTAGATACACAGAACAAGCGGCCGAACAAGCCGTTGGGTTTGAGATTATTAAACATGGCGGCAATCCATATGAAGATGTGGATAAAATTCTTCAGGAAAAAGGAATAAGTGAAGTAGGATTTGAAAAAGACTTTGTGACGTTTTCAACATATGAAATGTTGAAAGATAAACTATCCGCTCAATTGAAGCCTGTAAGTGGCTTAGTCGAATCGCTGAGAGAAATTAAAGAAGAGGCTGAAGTTGAAACGATCCAAGAAGCCATTAAGATTACGGAATATGCGTTTGAAGAAATACTGAATTTTATTAAACCAGGTGTAACGGAAATTGAAGTCGCAAACAAATTGGATTTCTTAATGCGAGAAAAAGGGGCAACCAGCGTATCCTTCGACACCATTGTCGCAAGTGGCAAACGCTCAGCCATGCCTCATGGCGTAGCGAGTGAGAAGAAAATCGAACAAGGCGATATGATCACGTTTGACTTCGGTTGTTACTATAAAGGCTATGTTTCCGATATGACACGGACAATTTCTTTAGGTGATCCGGGCGAAGAGCTTAAGAAAATTCATCAAATCGTATTGGATGCCAACTTAAGGGTAACTGAAGCAGCCAAGCCGGGAATCACTGGGAAAGAATTGGATGCTGTCGCAAGAGATTATATTACTGAAAAAGGGTACGGGGAACAGTTCGGACACTCAACAGGGCACGGCATTGGGTTAGAAGTGCACGAGGGGCCTGGTATTCATTTCCGTAATGAAAAAATATTAGTAGAAGGTAATGTGATTACGAATGAACCGGGAATTTATATACCAGGACTAGGTGGAGTCAGAATTGAAGATGACTTGCTCATTACTAAAGATGGAAACAGAAACTTGATGACTGTTTCCAAAGAGTTAATTCAACTGTAAACACACATCAGTTGAGCCATAATTTATGCACTTGAAAATAGGTTTTCGGGCTGAATCATGGTACAATAGACTACATAAAAGTGTGGCTTCTTGAATGATAAAGCACTGAGTACTAGGAGGAAAATGAATGATTTCAACAAATGAATTTAAAACCGGATTAACTATCCAATATGATGGGGGATTATGGAGAATAGTCGAATTCCAACACGTTAAACCCGGAAAAGGAGCAGCCTTTGTTCGCTCCAAACTGAAAAACTTGCGTACAGGTGCTCTACAAGATAAGACTTTCCGTGCTGGAGAAAAAATGGAAACCGCGCATATCGAGCACAAAACGATGCAGTTTTTATATGAAGACGGTGGAAACTTCGTGTTTATGGATACAGAGACCTTTGAGCAATTAGAAATTCCTGGAGAACGCATCACTGAAGAAACAAAATTTTTAAAAGAAAACATGAATGTCGAAATTATGATGTTTGGATCTGAAGTTTTAGGAGTAGACTTACCTAAAAAGGTCGAATTGAGAGTTGTAGAAACAGAACCGGGAATCCGTGGAGACACGACATCTGGTGGATCGAAAACAGCTAAATTAGAAACAGGAGCTGTCGTAACTGTTCCTTTATTTGTAAACGTAGATGATGTCCTTGTGATTAACACGGCTGAAGGCAGCTATGATTCTCGCGCATAAACCTATATAAGCTATGAAGTAAAAGGAGGAACGAGAATGGTTGAAACAATAAGAGACACAAACAGAAGCAATCCTTATGGTGAAATTGAAGTAGCTCCGGAAGTACTAGAAGTCATTGCCGGCTTTGCGGCCAATGAAGTAGAAGGCGTTTATGCCATGCAAGGAAAGATAACCAAGAAAATGAAGAATGTTTTTGGTAAAACGAACCACAAAAAAGGCATCTATCTAGTCAACGACGAAGATGGGTTGAAAGTCGAAATATACTGTTACTTAAAATTTGGAGTGAACGTTCCAAAAGTAGCACGAACGATTCAAAAAAAGGTACGAGAGCAGGTTCTGCACATGACTGATATCACTTTAGCAGAAGTCAACATCCATATTGCTGATATCGTGCCTGAAAAAACAGTTTTCCAAGATTTATTAGACTTGGATACGGAAGAAGATGAGGAATAGTGACTACTGTAAGGCGTGTAATTAGGGAAAAAGCCTTTCAGTCTCTTTTCCAGCTATCTACACATGAAGATTTAACGATTGAAGAAGCCATTCAATTATCTTTAGACAGCACGTTGACACTGAATGAAGAAAGAACGCCTGAAGAGGCTATGTCATTAGTTTTACCAGAAGATAAAAGCACCGATAACATCGTGACAGATGCCTTGAGCTATCTTCACACACTTGTGTCGGGTGTACAGGCAAATAAAGAGGCGATTGATCAAGCCATTAGTCAGAATTTAAAAAAGTGGTCGCTGAACCGTTTGGAGCGAACCAACTTATTGTTGCTGCGACTGGCTGTGTATGAACTGCTTTATCAGCCGGAAGTGGATAAGCGTATCGTCATGAATGAAGCGATTGAGCTCACTAAACTGTACAACGATGAAAAAGCAAGTAAGTTTGTTAACGGCGTACTTCAAAGTATCGCTAATCAGATGTAAGCACGTTAGCTGTCTACGAAACAAACAGCGTATGACTATTTAGATGTTCATATACAAAAGTAATGAGATGGCAGTATGTAAGGGCGGAAAAATAGAGTGTGCGAGGCATTCTATTTTTTTGCTCTTTTTATATACCCCTTCTTTATATATTTGGAAAAGGAGGCATGAAAACAATGGAACAAGACTACTTAACCGTCAGTCAGCTCACCACTTACGTGAAACGAAAGTTTGATTATGACCCTTATTTAGAAAGGGTATTTGTTAAAGGTGAAATATCGAATTACAATCCCAAAAGACGAAACAGTCATCAATATTTCAGCATTAAAGATCAGGGAGCCAAATTATCAGCCGTTTTATTTTTAAAAGAACAAAGAAGATTGGCTGTTGAACTTGAAGAAGGCATGAGCGTACTGGCAGTCGGACGTTTGTCTGTTTATGAAAAAACGGGCGTCTACCAATTATACATTGACCATATTGAACCCGAGGGACTGGGGCAGTTATACGCCGCTTATGAACGAACGAAGAAAAAATTAGCAGAAGAAGGATGGTTTGATGCGGAACGGAAGAAACCTCTTGTCCGTTTTCCTAAAAAAATAGGAATCATCACCAGTCAGAGCGGGGCAGTGATCCAAGATATTCGCACAACCATTGAAAGACGGTTTCCGATTGTCCAGCTGTATCTTTTTCCGACTGTCGTACAAGGAGATAAAGCCGCTGATTCCATAGTGAACAGTATCAGACAAGCTGATCAGATGGGCGACTTGGACACACTGATTGTTGCTCGTGGGGGAGGTTCTTTTGAGGACCTGTTTCCATTTAACGAAGAAAGAGTAGCTTTAGCCATTGCCCACGCGCAAACGCCTATTATTTCTTCAGTGGGTCATGAAACGGACACGACTCTAGCTGATTTGGCTGCAGATGTCAGAGCAGCGACACCGACTGCAGCTGCTGAACTGGCTGTTCCCGTTTTGATTGAAGAAAACGGAAAAATAGACCTGACCAGACAACGACTCATACAGGCGATGACGGCTTTAATCAGACATCAAAAGGAGCGAGTAGACCGACTTGAACAGTCCTATATTTTCAGACAGCCTAGACGATTATACGACGGTTATAGTCAGAATTTGGATCAGCTGACGACCCAACTGATACAGATTGTTGACCAGCAGGTAAAAGATGAAAAACAGCAGGTGGCTTTGCTCAATCAGCAGTTGAAGGGGTACAACCCCTCCGCTCATTTGAATCAAGCAAACAGAGACATCACTCAACTGACGCATCAACTCACTCGAGCGACAAAGCAGGTCATACAAAATGAAGACAAGCAAATCAATCACTTAATCGACTCGCTGGATTATCTATCCCCATTAAAAATACTGAGCCGGGGATATGCGATTGCTCAGACAGAAGGGACAGTCGTCAAATCCATTAAGCAAGTCAAAGAAAATGATGTCTTAGCCATTACCGTATCAGATGGCCAGATAACTGCTCAAGTGCAATCGACTGAAGAGAGGGAGGAAGAAAACTAATGGAAAACGAAAAAACTTTTGACGAAGCCATGAAAGAATTGGAATCCATCGTTAATCAGCTGGAACAAGGCGATGTTCCTATAGAAAAAGCATTAGATCAGTTCCAAGAAGGCATTAAGCTCAGCCGTTACTGCAAACGTATCGTGGAAGAAGCTGAGAAAACAGTGACGACTATGATAAATGAGAATGGCCAAGAAGACATTCTGGATTAAAAATCAGATTATATAAAGGAGAAACTTATGAAATTTCAAACACTAACTGACCAGTATACCTCAGCTTTTATTGATTACATGATTAGCCAAGTAAAAGACGCAAGCGGCACACAATTAGAAGAATCTATGCGTTATTCAATAGAAGCAGGTGGAAAGAGATTAAGACCCTTAATCCTGTTTGCTATAGTAAAAGCCTTTGATAAAGAGGTAGAGAAAGCTTTTCCTTATGCAGCAGCCTTGGAAATGATTCATACCTACTCTCTCATTCATGATGATCTTCCAGCAATGGATGATGATGATTTACGTCGTGGGAAACCAACGAACCATATTGCTTTTTCTGAAGCTACTGCCATTCTGGCAGGAGATGCCCTATTAACGAAAGCCTTTGAACTGATGACAACGGGTCAACATAGTGCTGAAACAAAAGTGAAACTGATTAAAGAGTTAGCCTTTGCTTCTGGTAATGAAGGCATGGTTGGAGGCCAGCATGCAGATATGGATGGCGAACATGCTGATTTAACACTAGACGAATTAGAAGCGATTCATGCGCGTAAAACAGGTCAGCTCATCCATTTTGCCTTTTTTGCTGGAGGTGTGTTGGCAGAAGTGAAAGAAGACACGTTAAATGATTTAATTGAAATGGCCTATATTTTAGGTTTAGCGTATCAGATTCGAGATGATATTTTAGATGTCGAAGGCGATCAAGAAGAGCTAGGCAAGCGAGTTGGCGCCGATGCCAAATTAGGTAAAAGCACATACCCGGCACTACTGGGCTTAGAAGAAGCTCGAGCTTACTTCGAAGAGAGATTAAAAGATGCCCACTCTTTAAATCGACTGATTAAATCAAGAGAAACAGACTATGATGAGGAAATTTTAGCCTCCTTTATTGATTCTTTGGCTATTTACTAAAGAGGTGTCTAAATGAAAAAAGTGCGTGCAGATGAATTACTCATTCAACAAGGCTGGGCAGAAGACCGAGAAAAAGCCAAACGACTCATCATGACAGGAAAAGCCTATACGGAAAAAGAAGAACAAATCCAGACCTCTGGTGAAAAGTGGCCCTTTAATACAGTAGTCTATATTAAAGGAGCTGAACAGCTCTATGTGAGCCGAGGTGGGTTTAAACTGGAAAAAGCCATCGCGCATTTTTCCATTGACCTCACGGATAAGATTGTATTGGATATTGGCGCATCCACAGGAGGTTTTACAGACGTCTGTTTACAAAATGGAGCCCGTTTAGTTTATGCCTTAGATGTAGGGACAAACCAACTGGCATGGAAACTGCGTATTGATGAGCGAGTGGTCGTCATGGAGCAAACGAATTTTAGACATGTGACTGTTGAAGACTTTAAAAAAGGGAAGCCGACTTTTGCTACTATCGATGTTTCCTTTATCTCCTTAACAAAGATATTCCCTGTCCTTCAAACGATATTGGAAAAAGAAGGAGAGGTTGTGGCTTTAATCAAACCTCAATTTGAAGCAGACCGTGAAGAGGTAGGTGAAGGGGGAATCATTACAGACGGACAGGTTCACCGACGTGTAGTAGAGACCCTCATTCATTATCTTTATGATTTAGGTTTCTTAGTGGAAGAGGTTATACCGTCGCCTATAAAAGGTGGAAAAGGGAACACAGAGTTCCTTGCGTATATTCGGAATACCTCTTTAAAAGAACTGACTAAAGAGAAGCATCTCGAACAAGCAACCCAAAATATCGTGTTCAAGGAAACAGATGAATCCCTGTAATAGGTGACAGAGCCATCCCTTCTATGCATAGAATGATTAATATAAATGATTAAGAACAAAGCTAATGATTGGAACCTTACTAAAAAAGAAGTATAATTAAATAGAGTATACTGTATATTTATACTGGTCTAAATCCAGTAGTCATCGAGCATAGAGGAGTGAAGGAGCTTGAAAAAGAAAGAACGGCACCAATTGCTTAGACAATTAGTCCAACAAGAAACAATTAGAAAACAAGAAGACTTTGTAGCTATTTTGCAAGATAGAGGCATTGAAGTCACTCAAGCCACTATTTCAAGAGATATTAAAGAACTGCAATTAATAAAAGTGCCTGCGAAAGGCGGAGGTTATCAGTACAATCTGCCGCCGGAAATGAATTACAACATTTCGAAAAAATTGGGACGTCTCTTGAAAGATGCCTTTGTTTCCATTGACACTCAAAAGGAATTTGTGCTGATTAAAACTCTTCCGGGAAATGCCTTTGCATTGGGCACCTTAATAGAAACGGCTAAATACCAAGAAGTGTTTGGCTGTATATCAGGAGACGACACGGTCCTTGTTATTTGTCGGGATGAAGACAGTTCCAATCGTTTCCAGAGAAGAATCATATCCTTTATTTAAACGACCTAACACTCTTGGCTTATGTATAGACATCATTATAGGTAAGCTAAGAGTGTTAGATGTCATGTATAGATAAATAACACACGTAGGAAGATAGTGAAGAATAGAGGTGTATCTTTGTTAGAATCATTGCGTATTAAAGATTTTGCCATCATTAAAGAAATGGCACTGGAATTTAATCAAGGCATGACTGTCTTGACAGGGGAAACAGGAGCAGGAAAATCTATTATTATTGATGCGGTAGGCTTACTGGCAGGTGGCAGAGGATCAACTGAGTTTGTTCGCTACGGCAAAAAGAAATGTGTGCTGGAAGGGCAATTCACCTATAGCCCTACGGCCGCTTTAACACGCTTATTTAAGCAGTATGAAATTGAAGAAGCCGACCAGACCTTACTTATTCAAAGAGAAATTTTTGCGAGTGGTAGAAATGTCTGCCGGGTGAATGGAAGCATTGTAACCATTGCGGCTTTAAAAGAAATGGGGAGCCATTTGATTGATATTCATGGTCAAAATGAACATCAGGAATTAATGGTGACCGACAATCATATCCATCTGCTCGATCAGTATGGATCAGAAGAATTGGCATTGAAAAAAGCAGCTTACCAGAAAGTGTACCGAGAATATAGAGAACTCGTAAAAGAAAGAAAAAACTGGCAGTTTAATGAACAAGAACTCGCTCAACGGTTAGACATACTGGAATACCAAGTAGAAGAAATTAAAGAAGCCCAGCTTCAACCAAACGAAGAAGAAGAATTACTGGAAGAAGAGAAATTGCTAGCGAATTATCAATCCATTGTGGAAGCTTTATCAGCCAGTTACAAGGCCTTGCAGGGAGAAGAAATCAGCGGAGGATTGGACCTGGTAGGCGAAGCGATGGAGCAGATGGAAAGCATAGAAGACATGGACGGGAAGTTTAAGGATGTATCGGAGCATTTGTCCTCTACTTTTTTCCAGCTGCAAGAAATTGCGAGTGCGATTTATAATGAGTTAGATCAGTTGGAGTATGATGAAGAACGTTTGAATGAAATCGAAGAGCGACTCAATCTCATTCAGCAATTAAAAAGAAAGTATGGTCACTCAGTCGAAGCGATATTAACTCACTACGAACAGGCCGAAGCGGAATTGAACCAACTGTCTAATAGGGAAGAACAAGTCGACTACTTGAGTAAACGAATCAAGGACCGTAAAGAAGAGGCTCTGCTTTTAGCAGAAGAATTGACGGAACTTAGAAGACAGACGGCTCATCAGTTGCAGCGGTCGATTTTAGATCAGTTGAAAGAGTTGTACATGGAAAAAGTGACGTTTTCTGTCGTTTTCAACCAAGCTTCAGAGTTAAATGAGAATGGACAGGATAAGGTAGAATTTTTCGTTGCGACGAATCCAGGCGAGCCGTTAAAACCTTTGGCCCGAGTGGCTTCAGGTGGAGAGTTATCGCGTATGATGCTGGCGATGAAGACCATTTTTTCTCAGTCTCAAGGAATTACCAGCATTATTTTTGATGAAGTGGATACGGGTGTCAGCGGACGTGTGGCTCAAGCTATTGCGGACAAGATTCATTCTGTCGCAGTGCATTCACAAGTTTTATGTATTACTCACTTGCCTCAAGTAGCCGCTATGGCTGACCAGCACCTTTATATTATGAAGAAAATAGAAAACGATCGAACGCGTACGTTGGTGGAGATAATTACGGGCCGAGAGCGAACGGAAGAAGTCGCTCGCATGTTGTCTGGTGAAGAACTGACCCAGTTAACGATTGAAACAGCAGAAGAATTATTAAAAATTGCGGAGCAGAAAAAAGAAAGACGTAAAGCTTAAAAGGACAATTAAAAAAGCCTCCTGTTCTTTTTAGAAACAGAAGGCTTTCATTCTTAGTTTAAAATAACACCTAGGAAAGATGCGATGGCTGGAATGGCCATAGAAATAACTAATACCCATATAATTAATTTAGAAGCGAGACTACTTGAACTTTTTTTATCTGTTTTTTTAGACATAAGTTGACACCAACTTTCTTATCTTCGTATTCACCTAACAGTTTACTGAAATAGGGAAAAGAATGCAAGCGCTCAGAAGATAGTTCCAAAAGTGTTCAATATTTGTTACTATAAGGAGTGAACAGTGAGTGGTCAATGAAAGAGCTTTTTAAATTATTTATGTGACGGAAGGGGATTTATAATGACCAAGCAGCAAGTTGGCGTCATTGGAATGGCGGTAATGGGAAAAAATTTAGCTTTAAACATCGAAAGTAGAGGGTACTCAGTCTCTATCTATAACCGTACAAGTGCTAAGACAGATGATGTCATGAAAGAACATCCAGATAAGAAGCTTGTCGCAACCTATGATATTGAAGAGTTCGTTAACTCTTTAGAAACTCCTCGAAAAATATTATTAATGGTTCAAGCTGGAAAAGGAACAGATGCTGTGATTCAGCAGTTACTGCCTTATTTGGATAAAGGGGATATTTTAATCGATGGCGGAAATACATTCTATAAGGATACAATGAGACGCAGTGAAGAGTTAGCGAACTCAGGTATTAACTTTATAGGAACAGGGGTATCCGGTGGAGAAGAAGGAGCCCTTTTAGGCCCATCTATTATGCCGGGCGGACAAAAAGAAGCGTATGATTTAGTCGCGCCGATGTTAGAAGAAATTTCGGCTAAAGCTCCTGCAGACGGAGAGCCGTGTGTGACGTACATTGGTCCAAATGGAGCCGGACACTATGTTAAAATGGTGCATAACGGCATCGAGTATGGAGACATGCAGTTGATTGCTGAATCCTACCACTTGCTTAAAGATGTAGTCGGTTTGTCAAACGACGAAATGGCTGAAGTCTTTAGAGAGTGGAACACAGGTGAATTAGACAGTTTCTTAATTGAAATTACTGCGGATGCTTTGACGAAAGTCGATCCGGAAACAGGCAAACCGGTTGTTGATATTATTCTAGACCGTTCCGGAAGTAAAGGAACTGGAAAATGGACATCTCAAAGTGCTCTAGATTTAGGCTTGCCTCTGCCGTTAATTACAGAATCCGTTTATGCTCGTTACATTTCAGCAATGAAAGAAGAACGTGTAGAAGCCAGCAAAGTCTTGCCTAAACCTGAGAAGAAAGCATTCACGGGAGATAAGAAAGAACTCATTGAAAAGATGAGAGAGGCGCTGTACTTCAGTAAAATTATGAGTTATGCTCAAGGATTCGCTCAAATGGGTTCTGCTTCCAAAGAATACGGATGGGACCTTCAATACGGAGAAATTGCCAAAATTTTCCGAGCAGGGTGTATCATTAGAGCCCGCTTCTTACAAAAAATAACAGAAGCATATGAACGCAACCCGGAGTTGAAGAACTTAGTACTGGATGAATACTTTATGGATATTTCTGAACGTTACCAGCAGTCCGTTAGGGATTTGGTTGGCTTAGCGGTTCAACATGGTATTCCTGTACCCGCCTTTTCATCAGCGATTGCTTACTATGATTCTTACCGTTCTGAACGTCTTCCGGCTAATATTATTCAAGCTCAAAGAGACTACTTCGGAGCTCATACGTATGAACGTGTGGATAAAGAAGGAAGCTACCACTTTGACTGGTACGGAGACAATGGCGAAGAACGCTGGGACTAAAATTTAATCAAGACAAAATAGTAGGTTTCTTTCTAGAAACCTGCTATTTTCATGTTTAAGTTGAAAGTTCTTCGATTTCCTAAATGAATAAATTATGGTAAACTAAAAGAGCATGATAATAGGATTGTAAACTGATGAATGGATAAAAACAGTATAGAAAAATGTAGGAGTGAAGCCGGTGGCAAAAGTATTAATTATTGAAGATGAAAAGAACTTGGCTCGTTTTGTAGAGTTAGAGTTAACTCATGAGGGATTTGAAACGGAAGTCCGTTTTGATGGACGATCTGGTTTAGAAGCGGCGACCAATGAAAACGTCAAATGGGATGTTATTTTACTCGATTTAATGCTCCCAGAATTAAATGGGATTGATGTTGCTCGTCGTATTAGACAAGTCAGCAATGTCCCTATTATTATGATGACAGCGAGAGATTCTGTCATTGACCGAGTCTCAGGTTTTGATCATGGCGCAGATGACTATGTCGTTAAACCTTTTGCAATTGAAGAATTGCTTGCTCGCATGCGTGCTTTACTTCGTCGAATCGATATTGAATCTGAAGAAAATGTAAGCCGTCAAACAACGATTACGTACAGAGATATTGTTGTAGAGAAAGAGAACCGAGTGGTGAAGCGTGGAGATGAAATCATCGAGTTAACCAAACGGGAATACGAATTGCTGGTTGAATTGATGGAAAACGTCAATATTGTTTTATCAAGAGAAGTTCTTTTGAATAAAGTGTGGGGTTACGAAACAGAAGTAGAAACAAATGTGGTGGATGTGTATATCCGTTATTTACGTAATAAGATAGATGTCCCTGGTAAGGAGAGTTACATCCAGACCGTAAGAGGAACAGGATACGTGATGCGTACGTGAGAACACAAGCAGCCATTGATACGACGAATATAAATAAAACAAAACGCATTTCATTGAGATGGAAGTGGACTATCGGGGCTGCAATTGCACTATTTTTAACGTACACTATTTTTTCAGCGATTCTGTTTATTACGTTTCAGCAAATTATGATAGATGATGAACAGCAAGCTGTTAGAAACGTCGTTTATAATATAACGGAACGGCTTGGTCAGAATTACTATGACTTGTCGGAAGATGATGTCAATTCGATGTTAAATCAGCAGGATTTTTATTTTACACCTGAGTTTCCCATCATCGAAGAGTCAACTAACCTTAGAAATAGAAGAATGAGTAGCAGCCAAGGCAGTATTGTCATCCGAATATTTAATTCAGATGGGGAACCCCTTTATGAAACAGTCTCTCTGGACTCCGTTGATTTTGTGCCTAGAGATACGATGCAGATGGAAATGATTGAAGACGGCCCTTACGGGGAAACCTTGTCAGCCGTATCTCCCATAAACTCTTTTTTTAACAACCAACGTATAGGATATGTTCAAGTCATCAATACTTTGTCATCCTATCATCAATTGTTTCAGAGCATTCTGGGAGCTATTTTGCTGACAGGAGTCATTGCTTTATTATTTAGTGGAATAATAGGGTATATCATTGCCTTTTCTTTCTTGCAGCCGATTCGTCGATTAACAGAAGCGATGCATATCATTGAAAAAGAACCGGAATCAGATGAACGTATAGATGTCGGAGACGGAAATGATGAACTGACTGAATTAGCCAATGCCTATAACGCTATGCTGGACCGCATGCAAAGAAATATTGAACAGCAAAAACAGTTTGTGGAAGACGTCTCTCACGAATTGAGAACTCCTGTCGCAGTTGTAGAGGGGCATATGAAATTACTCAATCGATGGGGCAAGGATGATCCTGCTATTTTAGAAGAATCCTTGAGCGCATCTCTTCAAGAAATGGAACGCATGAAGAGTTTAGTGCAGGAAATGCTTGATTTATCACGAGCCGAACAAGTAGAAATTCACTACAAACACGAGCGGACAGTCGTAAAAGACATTGTCACTCAGACTTTTAATAATTTCAAATTGGTCCATCCGGATTTCACATTCATTTTAGACGATGACATTGACGACGATACGACCATTAACATCTATAGGAATCACTTGGAGCAAATCTTAATTATTCTGTTAGATAATGCTGTGAAGTATTCTACAGACCGCAAAGAAGTACATCTGAGTGTATCTGACAACGGAATGACTATACAAATAGCCATTCAAGACTATGGGGAAGGGATGACCCAAGAAGATACAGAAAAAATATTCAACCGATTTTACAGAGTGGACAAAGCACGAAGCCGCCATAAAGGTGGAAACGGTCTAGGCTTATCCATCGCCAAGCAATTGGTTGAAGGGTACCATGGAAGGATTACGGCTGAAAGTGTACTCGATCATGGGTCCATCTTCAGAGTGAGATTCCCTAAATTAACCGAAGAAGATGAAACGCAATAACACCCTCTTTGAAGTGTGAGAAACAATCATACTTTAAAGAGGGTTTTTCACACAAAAAAAACGGATGACTCTTAGGCTAGAAGCCAGAGAGTCATCCGTTTAAACGACTGACTATCTATTGCGTTGTTGTTTTCCAGCGTTTCTTCGTCCTTTTTGTTCAAAGGGACTTTGATTTCGACGTCTGTCACGTGCTGAAGGAGCTGGATTTGCTCCTGTTCTTTCTTGCTGAACGTGTTTCGTTTGTTTGCGTGGGCGTCTTTTTCGTTCGACAACCTGTACGTCTCCGTGTTTTTCTTTTAATTCTTTTTCTAATTTAGGCTTGTAGTATAAGTTAGTCACGAGAGATTGGATGATAGCAACGATTCCACCTGCAAACCAGTAAAGAGTTAAACCAGCTGGACCTGTAATAGAAAACATCAGTATCATGACTGGGTTCATCAGCATCATTGTTTTAGACTGGTTACGCTGTTCTTCAGGCATCCCCATCATCATTACTCTTGATTGAACATAGTATAAAAGACCAGTCACAACAGCTAAAATAACACTTCTGTCTCCTAATTGAATCCCTAACCATGTCGCAGAAGCGATGGATTCAGACATTCGAATCGCTTGGAACATCGCAGTAAAGACCGGCATTTGGATTAAGAGAGGCAAACACCCCGATAAGCCACCGAGCATACTTACATTGTTTTCGCGATAGACTTCCATCAGTTCTTGCTGCAATTCTTGTTTTTCTTGTGGGTCATCTGTTTCTTTCATTTCTTCTTGAATCTCTTGAGTAGCTGGTTTGATAGCTTCCATTTTTACCTGCTGTTCCATCGTGGAACGTTGTTGCTTAATAGATAAAGGTAAAATCAGAATACGGACAATGATTGTGATGGCAATAATAGCCAATCCGTAACTTCCAAAAAAATCAGCCAGTATTTCAATAAACTGCTGAGTGGGGATAACCAGATAGTCATATAAAAATTGTGAAAATCCACCTGTCGGATTTCCTTCCTGATCGACTCTCATACATCCGGATAAGAAGAGTACAATTGTAAGCATTCCACCGGAGAGGAGCCACCGTTTCATTCGTTTTGTCAAAATAATTCAATCCCTTAATAATAGTTGATTTGTGCTATTGGATAACACGCTACTCCACACTATACATTAAAGGAAAAGGAAATTCAATTCGCTTGAGAAAAATTAGGTTTTTCTTCAATATTTGAATCAAAAGTCACTACGACCTTGTCTACATCAGCTGCTGGGCTAGGTCCTTTGCGCATCGCTTCAATAAATGAGGATAAGCTCTCTTTATCCCCTATAGCTTCTACATACACCGTTCCGTCACTTTCATTACGGACCAGTCCTTTAATCCCTAATTCATCTGCTGCATTCTTAGCAGAGAACCGAAAGCCGACACCTTGAACCTTTCCGGAAATCTCCATGCGTGCTTTTTGTTTCCCCTCTTCCGTTTGCGGATCATTTGTATAGATGACTTCTCCATTAGACTCTCTATTTTTCCCCTTATTCAAAAACTCTTTAAAAAATGAACCCATTTTCTCCGCCTCCTTTTCTTCTATCTTTAGTGTACCTTTAGGAGTGAACATTGGTCAAAAGATAAGGTGTACCTATCATGTAAACAGTAAAGTGCAGTCTACCTTGAGCCTTTTATTCATGGTATACTAGACCAGAAAAGGAGAAAGGAGTTTCGAAATGGCACGAAAAAGAAAAAGAGGGAGACCAAAGAAAAAGCAGCATACAGTCGCACCAGAATTATTAGGATTTATTTTATCATTTATCAGCTTGCTTGCTTTAGGATCCTTTGGATTTGTAGGAAGGTTCTTTACAAATGTCCTGAGATTTTTTGTAGGGGAAACCTTTACTTTATTAGCTATTATATTATTAGCATCAGGTGTGTATTTAATTTTAAAGGGAGCATGGCCCAGTTATAAAGGGGCAAAAACAAAAGGAGTTGCCATACTTTACACAGCATGGCTGGTGTTTCTACATTCCAGATGGTTCGCTCCTATTATGAACGAATCCATTAACAGCGTAGTGGCGACGTGGCGCTTTTTCTGGCCACAGTTTACTTCCAATAGTGTAGGCAATACCCTAGGAGGAGGAATGATAGGCGCATTATTTTTCAGCGTCAGTTATTTCTTGTTTTCTTATGTAGGGACTTATATCATGATTTTGACTTTAGTCTTTTTAGGGATCATGACATTTTTCCAATTGTCTTACCGAAAACTGTTTGACAGAATCAGACATGGACTAAAAGCGATTTTCTCCTGGTTCGTGCAATCAGGAAAATCTATAGCGTCAAAAATAGGTTCAGCAATAAAGAACAGAAAACAAACGAAGAAACCGAAAAAGAAAAAAGAGAAGAAACAGAAGGAAGAAGCACAAGAAGAGTCAACAGTTGAACAAACTGTCCAAGAGTTTCCTGAACAAGCTTCTGAGCAAACTGTCCTTGAAATTGAGGGGTACCAAGAGTTACAGAAACAGCAGGAAAATCAAGCAGCCGATCAGACTTCTTCTCAAGAAGAACCGATGGCAACGGAAGAACCGGATAACGGAGACGATTCACCAGTCGATTTTGAAATTGGAGAAGAAGAGAATGAAGCCTATAAACTGCCGCCAGTGTCACTCTTAAATAAAAGAGAAGCCGTGGATCAGTCGGATGAATACACGATTATTCAACAAAATGTTCAAAAATTGGAAGAAACCTTTGAGAGTTTTGGAGTTAAAGCAAAAGTCACAAAAGCCAATCTTGGACCAGCTGTTACGAAGTATGAAATACAGCCAGCAACAGGTGTAAAAGTGAGTAAAATTGTGGGTCTGACAGATGATATCGCGCTGGCTTTAGCAGCGAAAGATATTCGAATGGAAGCACCCATTCCAGGTAAAGCTGTTATTGGTATTGAAGTGCCGAATTCAGAAGTCAGTATGGTATCCTTTAGAGATGTCATTGAAGGACAAGTCAATAATAAAGACAAATTACTGGAAGTCCCTCTGGGAAGAGACATTGCCGGAAATGTCGCCATGGCTGATTTATCGAAAATGCCTCACCTGCTGGTTGCAGGAGCAACCGGTTCAGGAAAATCAGTGGCCATTAACGGAATGATTACGAGTTTATTATTAAAGGCTAAACCAAACGAAGTGAAGCTGATGATGATTGACCCGAAAATGGTTGAATTAAATATGTACAATGGGATACCTCATTTACTGACACCCGTTGTGACCAATCCTAAAAAAGCTGCCCAAGCCCTTCATAAAGTGGTGCAGGAGATGGAACGCCGTTACGAATTATTCGCGGCAAGTGGCACACGTAATATGGAAGGTTATAACACCTTTATTAAAAAGAAAAACCAGGAAACCGATGAAGGGTTGCTTCCTTTACCTTATATTGTTGTGATAGTAGATGAGTTAGCTGACTTAATGATGGTAGCCTCCAATGAGGTGGAAGACGCCGTTATAAGATTGGCTCAAATGGCGCGTGCCGCTGGTATTCATATGATACTAGCGACCCAGCGACCAAGTGTGGATGTCATAACCGGATTAATTAAAGCTAATGTTCCCTCACGTATTGCCTTCGCTGTATCAAGTGGAACGGATTCCCGTACCATTCTGGATAGTAACGGGGCGGAAAAGCTTCTAGGACGAGGAGATATGCTATTCCAACCTATGGGAGCGAATAAAGCGAACCGTGTACAAGGAGCCTTTATCTCAGACGAAGAAGTAGAAGCAGTCGTGAGTTTCGTTAAAGAACAGCAAGAAGCCAATTATGTGGAAGAAATGATTCCAAAAGATGAACCGAAAACAAGTACCGGAGAATCAGAAGATGAGCACTTTGACGATGCGGTGGCTTTAGTTGTTGAAATGCAGACGGCTAGTATTTCTCTGTTACAGAGACGATTTAGAATAGGTTATAATCGTGCAGCGCGTATCGTAGATGAGATGGAGATGAGAGGAATTGTCGGTCCTTCGGAAGGCTCTAAACCGAGAGAAGTACTGGTGCAACAAGAGTCGTTAGAGGAACCGAGTGAAGAGGGAGCTTAAACCGCTCTTCAAAAACGAAAATATAATGAGAATAATTATTAATTTCTAACTTTTCTTTTTATTACGAAAGTGTTACTATGACTTTGAAAGGAAACTGGTAACGGAAACATTCTTTACACTAAATTTAAATGAGAATGGGGAAGGAACAGTTTTCTCAGAGTTACATAAAATTATAGGGGGAATACACTGTGACAAAGACAAAATTAAAGATGTTACTTGCTTTAACATCATCAGCTTTTGTATTAGCAGCATGTCAGGGGCAAGACGCTGGAGATCCAACACCAGAAGATCCTGATACAGAAGATACAACTGTAGACGAAGGCGGAGAAGATACAGAGACAGATGACAACGGGGACGTCACTGAAACGACAGATTTCTCTATCGGAATGATAACAGATGAAGGTGGAGTAGACGACCGTTCATTTAACCAATCAGCCTGGGAAGGTATGATGCAATGGGCAGAAGACAATGGGTACAGTGGAGAACGTGGAGACGGTATTGAGTATTATCAATCAAATGACTCAGCAGACTTCGTACCTAACTTAAATCAAGCTGTAGCTAATGGTCATGACATTATTTACGGAATTGGGTTCTTATTAGAGGATTCAGTTAATGATGTAGCTGACCAAAACCCAGATCAATGGTTTGGCTTAGTGGATGCTATTTCTGACCGTGAAAACGTCGTTTCGTTGACATTCCGTGACCATGAAGCAGCATTCTTAGCTGGTGTAGCAGCGGCTCATACGACTGAAACAGGTCAAGTTGGCTTCATTGGAGGAATTGCTGGAGAAGTTATCGACCGTTTCCAAACAGGTTTTGAAGCTGGAGTTGCTCACGTAGACGAAAGCATTGAAGTAGATGTTCAATACGCAGAATCATTTAGTGATGCTGGAATTGGGCAACAAATCGCAGCAGGTATGTTTACAAATGGAGCAGATATCATCTATCACGCAGCCGGAGCTGTTGGTAATGGAGTATTTACAGAAGCTCGTAACCGTTTAGAAGCTGGTGAAGAAGGGCTTTGGGTAATCGGTGTTGACCGTGACCAAGAAGAAGAAGGAAACTGGGAAGGTGGAAACTTCACTCTTACTTCAACACTTAAAGGTGTAGGAACATCCATTATCTTAGCAACTGACCAAACAATTGAAGAAGGTTTCCCTGGTGCAGAAAATATCGCTTACGGTTTAGAAGATGAAGGTGTTGACTTAGTACGCGGGAACATGTCAGATGAAGCGTGGGAAGCTGTAGAAGAAGCCCGTCAACAAATCATCGATGGCGAAATCGAAGTGCCTGAATTCACATACAGTGGTCCAGAAGCAGAAGAATCAGAATAATATAGTGTAACGAGTAATTTACAAAATGAATAAAACTAAGCGCTAGTCTGAGGGCTGGCGCTTTTTTCACATAAATAACTGGAGAATCCTTGCATAGAGGGTTCGAATGAGTAATAATAATGACTGTATTATATTATATGAAGAGAGGGAGGGATCGGTAATGTCACAGACTCAAAAAGTCATCGAAATGAAAGGAATTACTAAAATGTTCGGTGATTTTAAAGCGAATGATAATATTCATTTGGAAGTTAGAAAAGGAGAAATTCACGCTTTATTAGGTGAAAATGGTGCGGGAAAATCGACTCTAATGAATATTTTGTCTGGATTATTGGAACCGACATCCGGTGAAATAAAAGTGAATGGTGAAACTGTATCAATTGATTCCCCAGATACGGCCAACAGACTAGGGATTGGAATGGTACACCAGCACTTCATGTTAGTAGATAAATTTACGGTAACAGAAAATATAATGTTAGGGAAAGAAAAGCATCGTTTTGGTTTTATTGACCAAAAAGACGCTGAAAAAGACGTCCAAAAGCTATCTGATCAATACGGTTTAAGTGTTGACCCTAAAGCAAGAATCGAATCAATTACAGTAGGGATGCAACAAAGAGCGGAAATTTTAAAAACCTTGTATCGAGGGGCAGATATTTTAATTTTCGATGAGCCGACTGGCGTATTAACACCTCAAGAAATTGAAGAATTAATGGGTATTATGAAAAAATTAGTGAGTGAAGGCAAATCTATCATTCTTATCACTCATAAATTAGATGAAATCAAGCAAGTAGCTGATCGTTGTACAGTTATCCGTAGAGGAAAAAGTATTGATACAGTGGATGTTCAAACAACCTCTCAGCAAGAACTGGCAGATATGATGGTGGGACGTTCGGTTTCCTTTAAAGTGGAAAAAGGTGCTTCCCAACCGAAGGAACCCGTCTTGTCTATAAAAGACCTCGTTGTAAAAGAAGCAAGAGGGTATGATGCCGTTAAAGGTATAAATTTAGAAGTGAAGGCCGGAGAAGTTTTAGGTATTGCCGGGGTGGATGGAAACGGACAATCTGAGTTAATTCAGGCGATTACAGGGTTAGCAAAAGTAGACTCTGGGACAATCACACTTGATGGAAAAGATATTACGAACATGAAACCTCGAAAAATTACAGAAACAGGTTTAGGTCATATTCCAGAAGATAGACAAAAATTCGGACTTATTCTACCAATGACTTTGGAAGAAAATATGACACTTCAATCGTATTATCACGAACCATTTAGTAAAAACGGATTTTTGCAGCATAAAGAAATTAAACAGTACTCTAAAAAGTTGATTGAAGAATTTGATGTGCGTACCACAAGTGAAGAAGCACCAGCGGCCTCCTTATCAGGAGGAAATCAGCAAAAAGCGATTATAGCTCGAGAAATCGACAGAGACCCTTCTTTATTAATTGCCGCACAACCAACACGAGGATTAGACGTTGGGGCGATTGAATACATTCATAAACGTCTGATTGAACAAAGAGATAATGGGAAAGCTGTTATGCTGATGAGTTACGAACTAGATGAGATTATGAATGTTTCAGATAGGATTGCGGTTATGTATGACGGCAATATCATAGCTATTGTCAATGCAGACGAAACAAGTGAAAAAGAACTAGGATTGCTTATGGCAGGAGTCTCTCCTGATCGAGTACAAGAAGAATTATCTGGTTCCAATGGAAAGGAGAGACAGACCGTTGCTAAAAGTAAGTAGAAACCGATTAAACAACATACTGGTTCCCATCTTGTCCATCATTTTCGGGTTTATATTGGGAGCAATACTCATGCTTGCCTTTGGATATAATCCGATTACGGCTTATGAAGCCATGATAATGGGCGTATTTGGTAGTCCCTATTTCTTTGGTGAGGCATTAAGACAGGCAACAATCTTAACCTTTTCCGGATTAGGTTTTGCGATTGCATTTAAAGCAGGATTCTTTAATATCGGTATTTCTGGTCAATTATTGGCAGGATGGGTTAGCGCCATTTGGTTTGCTTTAGCCTTTCCTGATTTACCAAGACTCATTCTCGTACCGGCAACATTAATTATCGGTATGGTGTTTGGAGCTATTTGGGCAGGGATTGCCGGAGCCTTACGAGCTTATTTTGGAACGAGTGAAGTTATCGTTACTATTATGTTAAACTATACAGCTCTTCACACAACTAACTACATTATTCGTAATTTCTTAGCTGTAGGAAACACAACAGAGCGAGTCAGTGAAAATGCCAGTTTAAGGATTGACTGGTTAACCAATTTAACTGCAGGATCACGCTTGAACCTGGGATTCTTTATCGCTATAGCCGTTGTTGTTTTATATTGGGTCTTTATGACTCACATGACTTCAGGTTTTGAAGTGCGAGCGGTAGGTTTAAACCCTAATGCGTCGACTTACGCTGGAATGAGTGCAGAGAAAAATATTATATTATCTATGCTTATCAGTGGGGGATTAGCTGGTTTGGGTGGAGCTATTCACGGAATCGGAACATTTGGGAACTTGTTTACCCAAAATGCTCTTCCAAATATTGGGTTCAATGGAATTGCGGTTGCACTGCTTGGATTAGGTAATCCATTCGGGACCTTCCTTGCCTCTATTTTATTTGGTATTTTAGATGTCGGTTCAGGCTTTATGCCAAACCGTGCTGGCGTACCAGATGAGATGGCCAGTATCGTTATTGCAGCTATCATATTCTTTGTAGGAGCCAATTATGTCATCAGATTGCTTATTGATAAAGTAAAAACAAATAAGAAATCTGATTTAGAAGGGGGAGAAGAGGCGTGAATTTACCTACACTTTTACAGTTAATTGTATCCAGTTCGCTAATGTATGCCGCTCCATTAATATTTACAGCCCTCGGCGGAACATTCTCAGAACGCAGTGGTGTCGTTAATATCGGATTAGAAGGTATAATGGTGATGGGTGCCTTTATGTCAGCTATCTTTAACCTAGAATTTTACGGTACATTCGGAAATATGACGCCTTGGTTAGGCTTACTAGCTGGTGGAGTTATTGGCTTACTATTCTCCTTACTTCATGGCGTAGCGTCTATTCATTTACGTGCTGATCATATTGTATCTGGAACGGTTATTAACTTGGCTGCTCCGGCATTAGCTGTGTTTTTAACGAGAGCTTTTTACGGCGCAGCTCAAACAGGACCTTTAGCTCGTTCATTTGGCTTTTCTAATATACCTTTGCTTCATCGTATTCCTGTAATAGGACCGATTTTATTCGGAAACACATCAGGACCAGCTTTTCTGGGTATTTTAACAGCCATTATTGCTTGGTTTATCCTTTATAAATCGCGTTTTGGCTTGAGACTGCGTTCAGTCGGGGAACACCCTCATGCTGCAGAAACACTAGGTATTAATGTGTATATGATGAAGTATGCAGGTGTTATGATTTCAGGATTCTTAGGAGGAATTGGTGGGGCCATTCAAGCTCAAGCGATTCATAATGAGTTCGGAATTTTAACCGTTGCTGGACAAGGATTTATCGCGATGGCCGCTATGATTTTTGGTAAATGGAATCCACTTGGAGCGATGGGAGCAGCTATATTCTTTGGTTTTGCTCAAAGTTTAGCCCGGGTAGGAAACTATATTCCAATCATTCAAGATGTGCCATCTGTCTGGTTACAAGTCCTTCCTTACTTACTAACCATCATTATCCTAGTTGGTGTAGTGGGACGTTCGGAAGCACCTAAGGATTTAGGAAATACTTTTATTAAATCTAAATAAAATAAAAAAAATGACTATCACACGCTGATAGTCATTTTTTATTTCACATATTTTTAAGAGGAAAGACTTCTGCGCCTTTATTTATATCGGCATTAGCTTTTTCAGAAGGTTCATGATAAAAGTAACTGTCTCGGTACCTATACATGCGTGTATTCCAAATAGGTTCAGGAATAGGTCGGCTATCGGTTAAGGTATACTTTAAAAAGAGTTCAGGGAAATTAACTCCTGCCCCTAAAGACATGATCTGACTTCCACAAAAGCGCGGATTAACATCGGTTAACTTAAACTGTCCGTCCTCTTTCATGAATTGTAAATTGATAAAGCCATCGTCAACAAAAAGTTCCACAATCTCTTTTGAAATAGCGATTAATTCTTCTTGCTTTACGACTGACCCTTCAATGACTAAACCACTGGAAACCCCTGATCTGTTTCTTGGAACAGCGATAACCATTTGACCGTTGTGTACAAATGTATCCACACTATATTCTGGTTTTTCCAATTGTTTCATCACCAAGCGGCGTCTTTCAGGTGCGGCTTCTACATAATCTTCTATATCATAAATACGCGTTTGTTGTTTTCTAATTGCCTGTAAAAATTCTTCCCGATCAGTTAATAAAGCAAAACCGGTAGCACCGTATCCCTCTACCTCTTTGACGATGATGTGTTTTTCATTGGGGAAATGGTCTGCTTTAATTTTGAGTAGTTCGTCATTTGTATTGAAACTTTAGTAACGTGGTACATACTTCTCCATCCCATTGTCCAAGAGCCATTGATAGGAGGCTTCTTTATTTCTTAACCTGCTGTAATGGGGACTACTGGGTAAAGCAAAGGGGATGGAAAGTCTTTTACTATAGTCTTCATAGAGGTAAATTTCTGGAGGATGAGATGAAAATAAAGCGTCTATATTTTCTTTTTCAATGATGTCATTTAAGTGTTTGAAGTAGCCTTCTTTATCTTTAGTAAAGCGAGGAACTTGGTACACTCGATCACAAAACTTGTTTCCAGCTGTCACCGCTCTTGATTCAATACCAATAATAGTAACATCTTCATTCATTTCTCTTAGTCCTTTAAGTATACCATGGGCAATCGGCGTTCCGACTGATGTTACTAGGACTGTCCATCTGTCCATAATAATCTCCTTCTTCAACTAGAATAATGTCTTGATTTCTACATTATTCTAACATAAAGGAATAAGCGCTCCAAACAAAGAACCTCTTAAATTAGTGACAAATAAAAACTGTTATCTTTTCTCTACTGCAAGTAAAAAAGGAGGATTGTTCTTCTGATTAATGAATTCGTATTTCAACACCTGATAGTTGGTTTGGGGAAGAGAAGTCACGTAATTAAGAACTGCTTCTTTTTCCAATAAGCCACCTTCGTGCCCATAATAAATCATGATGAGTAAGATTCCATTCTCTTTTAAAACAGTCAATCCGTCCTCAATAGCTTTAATGGTAGTATCCGGTGAGGTGATAATCCGTTTATCTCCTTTAGGTAAATACCCTAAATTAAAGACGATAGCTGAAACAGAATCTCGTTCCGGATAGACTGATAGCAACTGCTCATGCCCTTTTTGATAGAGAGCCACGCGATCTAATAGATTGTGATTTTTCAGTTTTTCGGTTGTTCTGTTAATGGCTTCTTCTTGAATATCAAAACCGATGACTTTTCCATCTGCTCCTACTAATTGCGCGAGCAAAAGAGTGTCTCCTCCATTGCCAACAGTGGCATCTATGACTGTATCTCCAGTCTTAACCCTTTTCTTTATCAGTTCATGTGTGAACTCTAAACTGTTATGTAACAATTATGACAACCTCCATTAATAGTTTTAAAAATATAGCTAATAAATATAAAATAAAATGCAAAACAATAGACCAAACCGTTTTTTTAATGTTAAAACGGCCCGTTATTCGTCCAAAAAGTGACGATTAGTGTTTCAATTTGATAACAATGTGAAAAAGAACAAACTTTCCGTTCCAGAATAAATAAAGTGAGGGTATAATAAGAGAATAACTTGTTACATAAGTGAAAGGAGCCAGAATAAACGTGAGCAAACAAAAATATATGCCCCTTCAACCCTCTTTTCAAAAGAGAAGAATGTCGAAACCCGTCTCAATTTCTGCCAGTCTTTTAGCAGGAATTGTCGCAACAAGTGGTTTTTCTCAAGCAGTAAATGCTGAAGAATTAAATATAAACCAAGAGGAATTACACCAATTACATGAACAGTATACTGCTTTAGAAGCATCAATGGAAGATGCAAAGCAGGATGAATCTAACGAATTAAATGAAGAAAAAGAACCTGTCTTATCTGATGAAGAGGCAGAGGAATTAGAATATATTAAAGCGCAACTAGTTAAAATGATAGAGCTAGCTGGCGGCCAAGAGATTTTAGATCAATTATCTCAGCATAGTTTATCTTATAACCAATTAGATACTATCTTTAACGCTTTGCTAGAAAATCAAGTAGAGACACCTGTAGCTGTGTCTAATCTCGATACAGAAGATACTCCAGAAGCAGAAGAAGCTTTGGAAGAAGAATCAGAATCTCTCGTATCTGAGGAAATAACGGAAGAAGAGCTATTAACAGAAGAAACGCTTAGTTCTTTATCTGAAGACATACAAGAAGACTCTGATAGTGAAGAAGACACTTCCAGCTTATTGAGTGATCCAAGCATTGAAGGTGAAGAGGTTCAGGAAACTGAAGACATAGTATCCGAGGAAGATGACACACTTCAAGAAGATTCAGAACAAGACCAAGAAGTGGTAGTTCAAGAAGATTTAGAACTAGACCAAGTAGTCGGAGCTCAAGAAGAATCAGAGGAAGAGGATTCATCCGATGAAATCGTTGATGAAGTCACTAACGATGAAGAACCCGTAGATGAGACGGAAGCAACTGAACCGGAAGAACCGGAACAAGTAGAGGAAGAGGCTCCTAAGGAAGAACCTAAAAAAGAGACTCCAAAAGAAACACCAAAAGAAGAACCGAAAAAAGAGACTCCAAAAGAAGATGCCGCTAAAGCCATTGTTTATGTGGTGAAATCCGGTGATACGTTAAATCGTATTGCCCAGCAATATGGTACTACTGCAAGTAAAATTGCGTCTTTGAATAACATTCAAAATGTCAATCGTATCTCTGTTGGTCAAGTCTTAGCAATTAATGAAGCAGGTGTGTCCCAAGCGGGTAAAACTCAGCCCTCTACACCAGGTGATTTACATAATGCTAAAACACCACAAGGATTTATTAACCAGATTTCTGGTTTTGCTCAAGAAATTGCAGCTGAGCATAATTTATATGCATCAGTCATGATTGCTCAAGCCATTTTAGAATCTGGTTATGGAGGAAGCAGCTTATCCGCTCCTCCAAATCACAATTTATTTGGAATAAAAGGCTCTTATAATGGACAATCTGTAGCTATGCGTACGCGAGAGTATTACTCGCATACTGGATGGATAACAATTACTGATAACTTCAAAAAGTACCCGTCTTATGAAGAGTCATTAAGAGATTACGCCGGGTTGCTTCGAAGAGGAACCAGTTGGAATCCGCAATTTTATTCCGGTACTTGGATTGAAAATACTTCTTCCTATAAAGATGCTACTCAATGGCTTCAAGGAAGATATGCAACAGATCCGACGTATGCCAATAAACTAAACAATATTATATCTTTGTACAATCTTACTCGTTTTGATGTACCTAGAGACGGCACAACTAAACCTGTACCAAACCCAGCTCCGAAACCAGAGACGACACCACCAACGACGACTCCTTCCAAACCAGTTGGAGAAACGACGACTTACACAGTGGTGAGAGGAGATACGCTATCTAAGATAGCTAGAGAATTTAAGACGACGGTTCAAGCTTTGAAAATAGCAAATAATTTGAAATCAGATTTAATCTTTGTGAATCAGAGATTAACTGTTCCTAAATTGGAAACTCAACCCAAACCAGAAACACCTAAACCTGTTGAGCCAGCGCCTGAACAAAGCAAACCGGAAACACCAAAACCAGAAACTCAAAAACCAGACGTGCCAGTAGATGAAGAGAAGACAAATCCAATTGCTCAAACTTATACTGTGGTACGAGGGGACACCTTATCCCATATTGCTCGTCGCTTTAACACAACAGTTGGGGAGCTTAGAAAATTAAATAACCTAACGGGTGATTTGATTTTTGTCAACCAAAGATTAACTGTTCCGGGAACTGTAGAAGTGGAAACACCGGCTCCTCAACCAGAGGACAAACCTGATACGTCTGTTCATAATGGAAAGCAAACCACTCATACAGTTAAATCAGGTGAAACACTGAGTCACTTAGCCGTGCAGTATAAAACAACGGTAAATAGAATAAAAGAGTTAAACACTCTAACTTCTGATTTAATTAGAGTGGGGCAGCAACTACGTGTTCCAGAAGTGGCAGGAGAGACAGCGAAGCCTGTTGAAACCAAGCCAGAGGAAACATCAGTCGCTGAAGGAACCTATACTGTTGTCAGAGGTGATACTCTAAGTAAAATTGCTAGAGATTACAAAACAACGGTAGCTAAATTAAAAGCCGATAATAAACTAACAGGAGATACTATCTTTGTTGGTCAACGCTTAATAGTGGCTAATGCAAAAACTGAACCATCTGTAGAAGTGTCCAAGCCTGTTGAAACACCAAAAACAGCTGGAGAATATATAGTAGTGGCTGGCGATACACTAAGTCGAATCGCAAGAGAACACAATACAACAGTTACTCAGATTAGAACAGATAATAATTTGACAAGTGACCTCATTCGCATAGGTCAACGTCTCACAGTGGCTAATGCAAAAGCTGAACCATCTGTAGAAGCGCCCAAGCCTGTTGAAACACCAAAAGTAACTGGCGAATACGTCGTAGTGGCTGGTGATACGTTAAGTCATATTGCTAGAAGACACAATACAACAGTTACTCAGATTAGAACAGATAATAATTTGACAAGTGATCTCATTCGAATAGGTCAGCGCCTTATAGTGGCTAATGCAAAAGCTGCACCATCTGTAGAAACGTCAAAACCTGTTGAGGCACCAAAAACAACAGGAGAATATGTTGTAGTGGCTGGTGATACATTAAGTCGTATCGCAAGAGAACACAATACAACAGTTACTCAAATTAGAACAGACAATAATTTGACAAGTGACCTCATTCGCATAGGCCAACGTCTGACTGTAGCCAATGCCAAGAGTGAACCAACTGTCACAACACCAAAACCAGTTGAAACGCCAAAACCTGAAGAAACAGTTAAATCGACAGGAGAATACGTTGTAGTAGCTGGTGACACTTTGAGTCATATTGCTAGAAGACATAACACAACGGTTTCTCAAATTAGAACAGACAATAATTTGACGAGTGATGTTATTCGCATAGGTCAACGTCTAACTGTAGCTAACGCTAAGAGTGAACCAACTGTACCAGCACCAAAACCAGTTGAGACACCAAAGCCTGAAGAAACAGTTAAAACATCCGGGGAATACGTCGTAGTAGCGGGTGATACCTTAAGTCAAATCGCACGTAGACATTCAACGACTGTAGCTCAGTTGATGAAAGATAATAACTTAAGTAGCGATATTATTTTTGTAAATCAACGCTTGGTTGTATCAGGTATTAAGAGTGAATCAACTGTCACAACACCTAAACCAGTTGAAACACCAAAAACATCTGGAGAATATATTGTAATGGCTGGTGATACGTTAAGTCATATTGCTAGACGACACAATACAACAGTTTCTCAAATTAGAACAGACAATAATCTAAGAAGTGACCTTATCTTTGTGGGTCAGCGATTAGTTGTATCAAGTGGAGAAGTGGGAACGTCTAGTTCGACCAAAACACCTGCATCAGCAGGCCATTCTACTAAGTTGCATGTCCCTGCCACTGGTAGAGTAACGTCCCGTTTCGGAATGAGACTTCACCCGATTCATGGTGTTTATACGATGCATAATGGTATAGATATCGCAGGAAGTGGACCTGTTACAGCCGCTGATAGTGGAATAGTCACAACTGTTGCAGTGAGCCCTGGTTTAGGAAATTATATAAGAATTGACCATGGCAATGGATACGAAACACTTTATGCTCACTTACAACCTAATATCGTTGTAAGCAGAGGACAGAGAGTGTCTCGTGGACAAGTGATTGGAACAATGGGAGCAACAGGGACAGCAACAGGTGTCCATTTACACTTAGAGTTACGTAAAAATGGCAATCTAATTAATCCTGCACCCTATTTAGGTTTATAATTTCAAAAATACTGATCAGTTTCTTTTGCTGATCAGTATTTTTTTTGTTATAGGGGATGACTAAAAATAAAAAACAATATGATTGCTTCGCAATCTAAGCCATGACAGAAAAGAGAGAGTATCCTATAATTAACAT
>NZ_BAAACW010000016.1:0-40311 GCF_039521845.1 Alkalibacterium iburiense | reverse complement strand
TATGTTAATTATAGGATACTCTCTCTTTTCTGTCATGGCTTAGATTGCGAAGCAATCATATTGTTTTTTATGGTAAACTGGAAGCGAAAATGCAAGTGAAAGGAGACTGTAACTTTGGAACAAACCTTTAAATTAAAATCTCTCTATCAGCCTAGCGGGGACCAGCCAGAAGCCGTCAAAAAATTGGTAAAGGGAATTAAGGAAAACCAGAAAGAACAAGTTCTATTGGGCGCAACAGGAACAGGAAAAACGTTCACGATGTCGAATGTGATTCAGGAAGTTAATAAGCCTACGCTTGTTATGGCCCATAATAAAACATTAGCCGGACAGCTCTATACGGAGTTTAAAGAATTTTTCCCTGAAAATGCCGTTGAATACTTTGTCAGTTACTATGATTATTATCAGCCTGAAGCCTACGTCCCTTCAACGGATACCTTTATTGAAAAAGACGCGAGCATTAATGATGAAATTGATAAGTTACGCCACTCAGCTACCAGTGCGTTACTCGAACGAAGAGATGTCATCGTAGTCGCTTCTGTTTCCTGTATTTACGGGTTAGTTAATCCAGCCGATTATAAGGAGCACGTTCTATCCTTACGTTCTGGTATGGAAATTAGTAGAGAAGCTTTGCTGACTCGATTAGTAGAGATGCAATTTGAAAGAAACGATATTGATTTCCAACGTGGACGCTTTAGAGTGCGTGGAGACATCGTAGAAATCTTTTTAGCTTCTCGAGAAAGTGAAGCGGTCAGAGTTGAGTTCTTCGGCGATGAAATAGACCGAATCAGAGAAGTGGATGTCTTAACAGGGGAAGTGAAAGCTGACTTGTCTCATGTGGCTGTCTTTCCAGCTACTCACTTTGTTTCAAATGATGAACAGACACGCTCAGCTATTGACTCGATTCAAAAAGAGTTAAAAGTGCGTTTAGAAGAGCTACGTAAAGACAATAAACTGCTTGAAGCGCAGCGTTTGGAGCAACGAACCAACTATGATATTGAAATGATGATGGAGATGGGGTACTGTTCAGGAATTGAAAACTATTCCCGACACCTCGATGGAAGAAAACCTGGGGAAGCCCCTTATACGCTACTTGATTTCTTTCCTAAGGATTCTTTATTTATCATTGATGAGTCACATATGACGATGCCTCAAATCAAAGGCATGTATAATGGGGACAGAGCCAGAAAACAGCAGCTGATTGATCATGGCTTCCGTTTGCCTAGTGCTTTAGATAACCGACCATTAAGGTTAGAAGAGTTTGAAGAGAGAGTCCCGCAAATTACGTATGTCTCGGCTACACCTGCAGATTACGAAGTGGATCGGTCTTCACAGATTGTCGAACAAATCATTCGTCCGACTGGTTTACTTGACCCGATTGTGGAAGTCCGTCCAATTAAAGGACAGATTGACGATATCATAGAAGAAATTAACCAGCGAGTCGAAAAAAATGAGCGTGTATTTATTACGACACTGACGAAAAAAATGTCAGAAGATTTAACAGACTACTTGAAAGAAGTGGGAATCAAAGTCGCTTATCTTCATAGTGATGTCAAAACTCTGGAAAGAACTCAAATCATTAGAGATTTAAGGGTAGGCAAATATGATGTATTAATTGGTATTAACCTATTGCGTGAGGGACTGGACGTACCGGAAGTATCCCTAGTGACCATACTAGATGCCGATAAAGAAGGATTCTTAAGAAGTACACGGTCTCTGATTCAGACGATTGGTCGTGCGGCTCGTAATGAGAACGGACGCGTTATTATGTATGCTGATCGGATTACAGACTCGATGAGGTCAGCGATTGATGAAACGGAACGTAGGAGAGAAATCCAGGAAGCTTACAATGAAAAACATGGTATCACTCCTCAGACAATCAAGAAAGAAGTACGCGACCTGATTAAAATATCGACGGCGGTTGAAGAAGAAGAGAAAGACTTATCAGAAGAAACGATCAAACAATTATCCAGACAAGAGCGTCTGGAGTTAATTGAAACAATGGAATTAGAAATGAGACAAGCCGCAAAAGATTTGAACTTCGAAAAAGCAGCCGATTTACGAGATGTTGTCATGGAGTTGAAAACAAAATACATGTAATCTTTCTATTTGAATGATTTCAAAATCGATTAATTTACTTGATTTTTAAAGCTAAGTAGTGTACTCTTTACAATGTGCTGAAGAAATGAGGCATAGACCTTTACTTGGTTTGTCGTCTCACCAACGCTTACTCAGTAAATGGATTCAAATAAAGGAAAGAGGTGGAAAAAATGGCAATTTCTAAAGAGAGAAAACAAGAAATCATCACTGAATACGCTCTTCACGAAGGAGATACTGGTTCTCCAGAAGTGCAAATTGCAGTCTTAACTGCAGAAATTAATGAATTGAATGAACACGCAAAAACGCATAAAAAAGATTTTCATTCAATGCGCGGACTAATGAAAAAAATTGGTCACCGTCGTAACTTACTGGCTTATTTACGTAACAAAGATATCGCTCGTTACCGTGAATTAATCCAAAGACTAGGATTACGTCGTTAATTTTTTTATCAATATAAACACTTTGTTTGTATAGATGAAATGAATTAAGAAAGACAGAAGCGGGATTCTAATGAATCTCGCTTTTTTATAAAAATAATATAAGTCAACAGGACGCCTGTCTGTCTACTATACAAATGTGAGGAATCATTCTTTGGTTTTTGACATTTGTTTAGTAGGTCTGGCATCCTGTTAAAACTATAATAAGGAGAGTACTATGTCAGAAAAACAAGTATTTACTACTGAAGTTGGCGGACGCAAACTGACAGCAGAAATTGGTCAGCTAGCTAAGCAGGCTAATGGAGCAGTTTTAATTCGTTATGAAGACACAGTCGTTTTAACGGCAGCTGTTGCTAGTAAAGAACCAAGTACCATGAACTTCTTCCCATTGACTGTTAACTATGAGGAAAAAATGTATTCTGTAGGAAAGATTCCTGGAGGATTCATTAAAAGAGAAGGGCGTCCTTCAGAAAACGCGACGTTAACGGCTCGCTTAATTGATCGACCGATTCGACCTATGTTCGAAGAAGGATTCCGTAATGAAGTGCAGATTACCAATACTGTCTTATCTGTTAACCCAGATAACTCACCAGAGATGACAGCTATGTTAGGGTCATCCTTAGCTCTTTGTATTTCAGATATCCCCTTCAACGGACCAATAGCTGGAGTAACAATCGGGAGAGTCGACGGAGAATTTATAGTCAATCCATCCGAAGAAGAGTTAGAAGCTTCTGATATTGAAGTAACCGTAGCCGGAACAAAAGAAGCTATTAACATGGTTGAAAGTGGAGCGAACCAAGTACCTGAAGAAGATATGCTTGAAGCTTTACTTTATGGACATGAAATTATTAAAGATTTAGTTGCCTTCCAAGAAGAGGTCACTGCGGCTGTTGGACAAGAAAAAATGGCTGTCACGCTTATTTTACCTAATCAAGACTTAAAAGAAGAAATTACAGCTACTTATAATAAAGAAATGCAAGAAGCTATTCAAACGTTTGATAAACAGGAAAGAGCAGAAAAAACGGAGCAAGTGAAAGAGAAGATTTTAGACGCTTATACTGAAAAATACCAAGAGGATGCTGACTTGGTTTCAATTCTTAAAGATGTTCAAACTATTGTGGACGATTTAGAAAAAGATGAAGTGCGTCGTTTAATTACAGAAGAAAACACCAGACCAGACGGACGTAAAACAGATGAAATCCGTTCCCTTGAGTCTGAAGTTCAGTTCTTGCCTCGTGTTCACGGATCAGGTTTATTCACTCGTGGGCAAACGCAAGCTTTATCAGTTGCGACACTGGGACCACTGAACGAACACCAAATTTTGGACGGATTAAGTAGTGAAGACAGCAAACGATTCATTCACCACTATAATTTCCCTCAATTCTCAGTAGGAAGTGTTGGACGTGCCAGAGCACCAGGCCGTAGAGAAATTGGACACGGAGCACTGGGTGAAAGAGCCTTGTACCCTGTTATCCCAAGTGAAGAAGATTTCCCGTATACTATTCGTATCGTTTCTGAAGTATTGGAATCTAACGGTTCCTCTTCTCAAGCCAGTATCTGTGCTGGAACATTAGCGTTAATGGATGCAGGTGTACCGATTAAAAATCCTGTAGGCGGAATTGCTATGGGACTTGTTATGAGCGGAGACAACTATACTGTTCTGACTGATATCCAAGGCTTAGAAGATCACCTGGGTGATATGGACTTTAAAGTAGCGGGTACCCGTGAAGGGATTACTGCACTACAAATGGATATTAAAATTCAAGGGATTACTAAAGAAATCCTCGAAGAAGCTTTAGTTCAAGCTAAAGTCGCACGTTTAGCTATATTAGATAACTTAGAAGCAACTATTGATAAACCGCGTGCGGAATTAAGTCAGTATGCACCAAAGATTGAGTCTATTAAAATTAAGCCTGATCAAATCAAAGTTGTTATCGGTAAAGGCGGAGAGACCATCAATAACATTATTGATGAAACGAACGTTAAAATCGATATTGATGAAGAAGGTAATGTATCCATTTATGGCCAAGATGCAGAAGGCATCAAACGAGCCATAGAAATTATCGAAGAACTGACTGAAGAAGTTGAAGTCGGAAAAGTATATACGGGTACAATTAAACGAATCGAAAAATTCGGTGCCTTTGTAGAAATAATTAAAGGAACAGACGGTTTAGTCCATGTATCTGAATTATCAGATAAGTACATTAAGAATGTAGCAGATGAATTTTCTGTTGGAGATAAACTAGATGTTAAAGTAACAGAAATCGATGATAGAGGTCGAGTGAATCTTTCGCGTAAAGCAGTTTTAAATAACAAAGAAGAAGAATAATCGACTAATGGAAACACGCATGTGCTCATGAAAAGATGGAGTACATGCGTGTTTTTTTACTCTATTATAAGATTTATAAAACAAAAGGGTGATAAAAGATGACTCAACTGTTTGATCATAAGTTAAATACGATTAAATGGATAGGTATAGTAACTATGACCATTGATCATATTGGTGTTTTTTTATTTCCAGGGTATTTATTTTTACGAATCATAGGAAGAATCGCTTTTCCCTGTTTTCTTTATAGTACGATTGAAGGAACAGAGCGAACAAAAGATTACAAAAAATATGCGATGCGTTTGTTTCTCCTTGGTGTCCTCTCAATGTCAGTGACTCCTCATTCATTTAATGTATTATTTTTACTTCTCTTATTTTCTTTATCCATCAGATACAAACGGTACATCTTCATTTTTGCCCTAATCAGTTTATTCGTAGAATACAGCATTTATGGATTTTTATTCGGTTGGGCACTCTATTGGTTGAAAAACAAAAAAGTGTATCAAGGCGTTTTATTTTCTTTAGTGGTTCAATTCCTTGTAGGCTCAACGGTTCAATTATTCTCTTTACTCGCGTTGCCATTATTCATAAAACCGTTGGATGTCAAACTGCCTATATTGCCAAAGTATTCATTCTATTTCTTTTATCCTTTACATCAACTGCTTCTCATACTCATAGCCTCTATATAAAAAAACTAAATATAGCCATTTTGACTGTTTCGGACAGAAAAATCTAAGGATTGTAGGGGAGTTAGCTGAGCATGGCCTTGATAGTGAACGATTAACTCTCCTTTTTCATTAATATCTTTAACTGTTGCTGTTTTAGGAGGCTCATTAGGTGAATAGACATGAATCTCTTTTCCAAGTAAAGCGGACTCCTTTTTACATAGCGATATAAAAGGAAAAGTCTGACGTGTTTCCAGCCAATCGGTATAGAACTGATCAAACTCGATTAAAAAATCTGCAATAATCACATTAGGATCAACGGTTTGTTTAGTCTCGATTTTTAGAGACGTTGCTTTGTGAAGAAGAGAATCCTCAAAATCATCAGGCTCCAAGTGGGTATTTATACCAATACCGATGACAAGTCCTTCCAATCGATTCTCTTGAAATTGGGATTCAATTAATATTCCGGCAACCTTCTTTCCATTTAAGACAATATCATTGGGCCACTTAATTTGGGTATCTCCGTATGCCTTTAAAGCTTGGCAGAGAGCTGCTGCGGTTAGCTGCGTAAACAGAGGGAGCGATTGGGAGTCAATAGTCGGTCTCAAAACAAGTGAGAGAGCAATCGACTTACCCATAGTTGCAGACCATTGTCGACCCAGCCTTCCTTTTCCCTTCGTTTGATGATGAGCCAGGATAACCGAACCTTCTTCAAAAGAGGAAAAAGAATTGAGAGCAAACGTGTTAGTCGAAGGAATGGCTTCTTTCACAATAAAGGGATGATGGGTTTTTGTATGCTGAGTTAGACGACTCAATTTGGATTTAGAAATTAATGGAAGAGTAAGATATAAAGAACTATTTGTATAACTAACTGGGTATTTTTTGTTTTTCAAGATACGACTGGCTTCTAAAAAGTCTTCTTTTGAGCACGTGTATTGCCTTGAAAAAGACTCAAAAGAGACTGTATCTGGATAAGTATCAATTAAAATTTGGAGTAAGTGCTGGTCTAATGTCATGTGTACCTCCTGAGATGTTAGACGAGTAAGCGTCTTTTTCAGTATACTGGATAAGTAGGAATTTGCCTACATCTATGCTATACTAAATTTACTGAAAAAATGAACGGATAATTACATAGGTGAAAAATACTATTAAAAACGAACGACAAAACTGATTTAGAGGTGGAAAATAGTGAGTAATATTAAAATTATTCCTCTTGGAGGAGTAAGAGAAAACGGTAAGAATTTATATGTTATTGAATCTGGAGAAGAGTTATTTGTTTTAGACTGTGGGTTAATGTATCCAGAAGATGAATTGTTCGGTATTGATGCAATCATACCTGACTTCACTTATTTAGAGGAGAATAAAGATAGAATTGCTGGTGTGTTTTTAACACACGGACATGAGGATGCGATTGGAGCCCTTCCTTATTTCTTGGATAGTTTCAATGTCCCAGTCTTTGGTTCAGAATTAACCATAGGCTTGGCCAAACTGTTCGTCGAAGAATCAAATGTCAGACCCGATTTTGATGATTATCACGTCATTGATGAAAAAACAGAAATTGATTTTAATGGGACAACCATTAAGTTTTTCCGTACTACCCATACTATTCCTGATTCTATGGGAATCGCCGTGCACACTGAAAAGGGACATATTGTTTATACTGGAAACTTTAAATTTGATCAGAGTGCTCAGACAATATACAGCACAGATTTGTCACAAATTGCAGACCTAGGAAAAGAAGGCGTTTTGGCCTTGTTGAGCGACTCAGGTGATGCAGAAAGTCCAGTAGAAAATGTGTCTGAAAAAAGAGTACAAGAAGAAGTTCAAGATATTTTCCAAAACACGAGTAGCCGTATCATTGTAGCTGCAGTTGCTAGTAATATCCTGCGAATTCAGCAGATTTTAAATGCTGCTCATGCGTCAGACAGAAAAGTGTTTATTACGGGAAAAAATCTCGAGGCTATATTAGAGACAGCTATGGAATTAAATAAGTTAACATTACCTGATGATAATCTCATTGTTCCAGTTGAAAACATCCACAAATATGAGGATGAACAAGTATTAGTCCTTGAAACAGGGACGGCTGGCGAACCGATCAAGACATTAAATCGCATGGCGGTAGGAAGCCATGAACAAGTGAATATAAAAGAAGGGGACTTGGTATTTATTGCCACTAGCCCATCTATTTCCATGGAAGTGACAGTAGCTGAAACAGAAAACTTAATTTATAGAGCTGGCGCAACAGTGACATCATTATCTAGCCACTTGAAAGCATCTGGTCATGCTACGCCAAATGATTTACAGCTCATGATTAATTTATTGAAGCCAGACTACTTTATACCTATTCAAGGGGAGTACCGCATGCTATCGGCTCATGCTAACTTAGCTAATGAAACGGGCATCCCTTATCAGAACATCTTTATTTTAAGCAATGGAGATGTGGTGAGTTATGAGAAAAACAGACTCCTGCAAAGCGGACAAGTGTCGGCTGACAATACCTTAATTGATGGGATAGGAATCGGAGATATTGGAAACATTGTTCTCCGTGATCGTCGCTTACTATCAGAAGATGGTATTTTTGTAGCCGTTGTGACAATAGACCGCAAAAAAAAGAAAATTGTTTCTAACCCTCATATCGTTACTAGAGGATTCGTCTTTGTTAAAGAGAGTCAAGATTTAATCAATGAATCCAATAAAATCGTTAAAAAGATTGTAGAAAAGAATTTAGAGCACAATGATTTTGATTGGGGATCCATTAAGCAGGAAATAAGAGACGCGTTAAATAATCACTTATTCAAGAAAACCAAACGTCGTCCTATCATCCTGCCAGTCATTATGGAAGTCAACCAAAACCGTCGCTTTATAAATTAATTAAAATTAAATAGTATTACTGTACTAGGGGAGTCGATAGAATCGGCTGAGAGTGAACTAATCGTTCAGACCCTTTGAACCTGTACGTTCATGCGTGCGTAGGAAGAGTACTTCGAAAATAAAAAGAGCACTTAAAGTATAGTTTCTTGTGCCCTCCGTTTGATTATTTTCTCCTCCCTAGACAGTAGTTACTAGAGGAGGAGTTTTTTATGCAAAACGAAAAATTAAGAACTTATTTGGAAGGAACCTTGTTCGCGGCTTTAGCTATCGTGTTATCCTTTATTCCTTCAGGTATCGGATCTTCCTTTTCAGTATCATTAGGGATGATTCCCTTATTGTTTTATACCATTCGTCGGGGACTTCTACCCGGCATATTTGCTGGCTTTCTTTGGGGGATTTTACATTTTGTCACAGGATCGGCTTACATGTTGAATGTGTATCAGGTTATTATCGAATATACCATCACTTATGCCAGCGTGGGTCTAGCGGGTTATTTTAGTAATGATATACTGGCAGCGATTCGAGCGGGCCGTATGAAAAAAGCTCAACTTTATCTCATAATAGCTGCACTGGTTGGGTCAACAGCTAGATGGTTTTGGCATTTTATTGCTGGTTGGATTTTCTGGGGTGACTATGCCTTATGGGGAATGAGTGCTATGACTTTTTCGCTAGTGATGAATGCCTTAAGTATGTTGGCTACAGTCTTCGTGGCAACGTCGGTCTTACTGATCCTATTAAATAAATCTCCATTAGTATTTATCCCAAAACTAGCTAAGATAAAAAGCCAAAGTCAGTATAAGTAGACAGGGAGAGTGAAACTAAGGTACACTGAATAGAAACAAAAAGAGGAAAGACTATGAGGTGTATCTCATGCATATTCTAGCAACGATAGTTATTATATTTATATTTTTTAATTCCCTCCTAGCCATTTATACTGTATTTAAAGAAAAGGAAAGAGACATAGCAGCTATTTGGGCTTGGTTGCTTGTTATATCTATGCTCCCAGGCCTTGGCTTTGTGATCTATTTATTTTTAGGAAGAAAGATATCAAAGGAACATATATTTGATATCCAGTCTCAAGAAAGAATTGGCATGTCTGAACTGGTGAAAGCTCAAAAAGATTTAGCTGAAACGGAAGATTTAGACGTTCCAGAATCCCAGTATGTTGAAAAAACCTTTGAGATGGTGCGATTGTTTTTAGAAACAAATGAAGCGGTATTAACAAAGGGGAATGACGTCCAAATCATTAGTGATGGAGAAGAGAAATTTAAACGTTTGTTAGAAGATATTAGAAATGCTGAACACCATATTCATATCACGTACTATATCTTTAGAAGTGATAAAATTGGCACAGCTATTGTGGAAGCTCTTGAAGAAAAAGCTAAGCAAGGAGTAGAGGTCAAGTTACTTTATGATCCAGTAGGAGCCAGATTATTAAAAAAGAACTTCTTTGATGTCCTAAGAAAAAATGGGGGTCAAGCGGAGCCTTTCTTCGGTTCACGCTTCTTCCTGATTAACTTGAGGCTTAACTATAGAAACCATAGAAAAATAGTGGTCATAGATGGAAAAGTAGGGTATACAGGAGGATTTAACGTAGGAGATGACTATCTGGGCTTATATCCAGAAATGGGGTATTGGAGAGATACTCACTTACGTATTGAAGGGAATGGGGTATTGACCTTACAAACACGTTTCTTAGTTGACTGGAACGCATCTGTAAAAAATCATAATGTCCAATATGATGTCATGTATTTTCCTTTTTCCCCTATGAAAGGTCAGACAGATATGCAAATTGTATCAAGTGGGCCGGACAATGAAATACAATCCATTAAAAAAGGATTTATTAAAATGATTAGTATGGCTAAGAAATCCGTTATCATTCAAACCCCTTATTTTATCCCAGATGAAGCTTTAATGGAGACAATTAAGATTGCGATTCTTTCAGGAATTGATGTCAAAGTTATGATACCAAATAAGCCAGACCACCCGTTTATTTATCGAGCGACCCTGAGTTATGCCGAAGAATTAGTAGAAAGTGGGGCAGAGGTCTATATTTACGATGCAGGCTTCTTACATGCGAAAACAATAGTCATAGACTCAGAAATCTTATCAGTAGGAACAGCAAACTTTGATATTAGGAGTTTTAAGTTAAATTTCGAAGTAAATGCCTTTATATATGACCGGATGTTAGCTAAAAAACAAGTGGATATTTTTAATGAAGATGTGAAACAATCTTATCTTTTGACGGAAGAAATCATTTCAAATTATTCGTTATGGGAAATTTTCAAACAGCAGTTTAGCCGTTTGTTTTCTCCCATTTTATAAGATTTTGAGTGTAGACTGGCAGAACATAGGCCAGTCTATTTTTTGTTAGAGGAAAAAATCCTTAAAATATGTCTCTTAACTTGATGACGCTAAGACTATGCATCCCGATTGCATAAATTAAAAGAGTAAGAAAAAGCATTTTTTCGGTTCCTTATTAATCTTTTTCTCATTAATTCGGCAAAAAAATATTATTTAAATTGGCGGTTGCAACCCTTTCCATCCCTTACATGTTGCGCTTAAATGAGGGAAACCTAATCATTTGCATTCGTGTCACCTTTTTGTAACAATAAATAGAGACGGTGATTTCTGCATACGGTTGTATGAAGAAAACAACAAGGTATGTCATGCAGCAAGGAAAATAAAAAAAGAGAAATGAAATGGTCTTCGTTTCTGTGTGGAAGAATTATAGATTGGGTACAGTACCTTCTCGGACTTCACACAGTTTTTTTTATGACTTTTTACTTAGAATAATAATAAAAGGAGAAAAGAATATGATTGAATTCAAGAATGTGTCAAAAGTTTATGACGACAATACAGTTGCGGTAGACAATATATCCTTAAAGATTAATAAAGGAGAATTTGTCGTTTTAATAGGAACCTCTGGGAGTGGAAAGACGACCACTATGAGGATGATTAATCGAATGGTCGAATCCTCTTCAGGTGACATATTAATTGATGGGAAGAACATTAAAGATGAGAATGCGGTCCAACTAAGAAGACGAATTGGATATGTGATTCAGCAAACAGGTTTGATGCCTCACATGACGGTCTATGAAAATATTATTATGGTGCCTAAATTACTCAAATGGGATAAAGAAAAAATGAGAAAAACAGCGGAGGATTTACTTGATAGAGTAGATATGCCTGTTGATTTCTTAGATCGTTATCCTCAAGAGTTATCTGGTGGCCAGCAACAGCGTATTGGGGTTATCCGTGCCTTAGCAGCGAATCAGGATATCATATTAATGGATGAACCTTTCGGAGCTTTGGACCCTATCACAAGAGATGCCTTACAAGAACTGGTGAAGCACCTTCAAGTTGAAATGGGACGAACAGTGGTTTTTGTCACACATGATATGGATGAAGCAATTAAATTAGCAGATAAAATAGCTATCATGTCTGAAGGGAAAGTCATTCAGTATGATACTCCTGATAATATTATCGCTAACCCTGCAAATGATTTTGTTAAGAGCTTCTTAGGAGAAGATCGTTTGCAGCAGCGTGAGACGATGCAGACAGTCGATCAGGTTATGATTAAAAACCCTGTCACTGTGACAGCTGATTTTAGTATAGCTGATGCTATTCGTGTGATGAGAGACAAGCGAGTAGATACGTTGTTTGTAACAGATAACCAAAAAGTGCTACACGGTGTATTTGATTTTGAAGATATTAACAGAAGTCGAGATAAATCTGCTTTGGTTAGAGATATCATGAACCAAGTGTATTATGTTAAATCAGGTACTTTACTGAGAGATGCTGCAGATAGAATGCTTAAAAGAGGATTTAAACATATCCCTGTACTAGATGATGACGGACACTTAAAAGGTCTAGTCACACGTGCTTCTTTAGTAGACATTGTATATGACACGATTTGGGGAGAGTATGAAGAAGGAGAAAACCAGCCTTTAGAAAAAACAGATCCTTTAGAAGTCGAAAAAGGAGGCGTCTAATATGTTGGAATTCCTATCAGAATATGGAATGGAAATGATTCGCCTGATTTGGGAACATATTTACATCTCCTTGATTTCCTTAGGCTTAGGTGTCATCGTCGCTGTTCCTCTCGGTGTTTTACTGACTAGAGCTGGAAAAGTCGCTTCTTACGTTATTGGTGTGGCTTCCATTCTTCAAACGATTCCTTCGCTGGCTTTGTTAGCTTTTATGATTCCTTTGTTTGGGGTCGGACAGTTTCCAGCGATTATAGCATTATTTATTTACTCATTGCTTCCAATTTTAAGAAACACCTACACGGGAATAAAAAATGTCAATGCTGACTTAGTCGATGCAGCTAGAGGAATGGGCATGACTGAATGGCAAATCATTCGCAGAGTCGAATTGCCACAAGCTGCTTCGGTTATAATGGCGGGCATACGTTTATCCGGTACGTATGTTATTGCATGGACGACATTAGCGTCTTATATAGGAGCAGGTGGACTCGGAGACTTTATTTTCAGCGGACTGGGTCTCTACATTCCTTCGCTCATTGTTGGTGGAACCATACCAGTTACGATATTAGCTCTATTAGTGGATTATCTATTAGGCAAACTGGAAGATTACGTCACACCTATAAACTTAAAAGACGTCGGATTAGAGAGGTAGGCATAAGTTATGAAAAAAATGAATATGAGATTTAAAGTGGGTTTACTCTCTGTGTTGTCACTCGTGTTGTCAGCCTGTGCTCTTCCGGGACTTGGAGCAGGCGGGATTGACGAAGAAGGGATTATTGTGGCGGCACCAGCGAATACGGAACCTATCATTGTAACGTATATTGTTCAGGGCATGATTGAGCATTATATTGATACAGAAGTGACAGTGATTCAGAATTTAGGCTCTACATTTATGGTCAGCTTAGCGATTGACCAAGGCGATGCCAATGTAGGTGGGTTAGCCTATACAGGAACGTCATTAACGGGGGAACTAGGAATGGATCCTATTACAGACCCTGAAGAAGCACGTCGAGTCGTGACTGAAGAATTTGAAAACCAAATGGATGTTAAATATTATCCTTCTTACGGGTTTGAAAACACCTATGCGTTTTTAGTCTCACAAGATTTTGCAGAAGAACATGGTCTGGAAACCGTATCTGATTTAGAAGCGATTGCGGATGATGTGACTGCTGGGGTGGATACAACCTGGATGGAACGTCAAGGTGATGGGTATAACGCATTTGTCGAACATTATGGATTTGATTTTGGAAACATCTATCCAATGCAAATCGGACTAGTCTACGATGCTCTCGCGGCTGGAGATATGGATGTCGTATTGGGGTATTCAACCGATGGGCGAATTGCGAGTTATGATTTACAGGTACTAGAAGATGATTTAAACTTCTTCCCGCCATATGACGGAAGCCCTATAGCTGCTTACAGTGTGTTAGAGGCCTATGAAGAGCTGGACGATATCCTTTTGAAATTAGAAGGAACAATCGACACTGATACCATGCAGGAATTAAATTTTATCTCTGATGATTATCTAATCGAACCAGCGATAGTAGCTCAACGATTTTTAGAAGAGAACAACTATTTTGAAGATAAAGAGCCGTTTTTAGAGCCAGTGGAAGGGGGGCAATAATATGTTAGAAGTTTTTGAAGGGTTAGAAGAAATATCTAATATGTCAATATGGGAACAGCTCATATATTATGTCCAGCAAAATGGCTCATATTTATGGGATCAATTTGTTAGACACTTACTAGTTTCAGTATATGGGGTGCTGTTCGCAGCGATTATTGCCATCCCTCTAGGGTTTTACATTGCTCGTCATGCCAAGTTGGCCAAGTGGGTTGTCTCAATAGCCAACGTTCTGCAGACGATACCGTCTTTAGCGATGTTAGCCTTATTAATGATTGGTCTGGGAATTGGAGTGAACACGGTTATTATTACTGTCTTCCTATATTCTATTTTACCTATCATAAAAAATACCTACGCAGGAGTTATTAGTGTGGACAATGCTTTATTAGATGCTGCAAAAGGTATGGGAATGACCCGTATGCAGCTGACCTTTAAAGTGGAATTGCCGATGGCCTTATCCGTTATTCTATCCGGCTTACGTAATGCTCTGGTAGTGGCTTTCGGTATAGCTGCGATTGGAACATTTATAGGTGCAGGTGGTTTAGGTGATATTATCCAACGAGGAATTAATGCGACAGATGGAGGAGCCCTTATTTTAGCGGGTGCTATCCCAACGGCATTGATGGCTATTGTAGCAGATATTATTTTACAATGGTTAGAAAATAAATTGGATCCATCGAGCCGAGTGAGAAAATAAGAAGGTAAGCAAAAAGCTTTATAGGGCCCTTAAAAAGGATCCTATAAAGCTTTTATTTGTTTAATCTAATATGTCTGATATCTCTCGCATTAAGTAAGTAGGTTGTTCGATTATCTCCAGTTTTTATAATCACTTGAGTTGAAGTGGGAGAGAAATAAGGGATACCTGTGAATTCACTTATGCTGTTTTGATGAGTCGTAGGATTTACTTGAACGGTGATAGACGCCTTCTTACTTACTGCTTGTTTTAAAAAATAGACCAGCTGTTCTTTAGGCATTTGAGGTTGAACCTTCGACAGTGGTGCCATTAGTGTGCCGTAACCTCTTTTTAAGTAATCAACAATAATCGCTTTTTCTGAACTAAATTTACTCATATTATCCTCCCCGAACATATGTTACCTTTAGTATAGAGAACGAACGTTCATTCGTCAACTGCAAATTTTAAAATTATACTTTTTATTTTTCTGGGACTTTATTAAAGAAGACTTAGTCTTTTTTTGTCTGGAAAAACATAGTAGCCCACCTAAAAAGTAAACCTGATTATAGTTCTATCTATTTCTATTTAAGGCTAATAATCGTATAATAGATAGTGTATTAAAAAAAGGAGTGAAAAGAATGAGGTATCAGCTTATAACAGATTCCTGTTGTGATTTGCCTTTAGAATGGGTTGACACGTATGATTTAGATATCGTCAACTTTACCATTAACATAAGTGGAGAAGAGTTAATCGATGATATGGGTCAATCATTTGATAAACAATCTTTCTTTCAACGATTGAAAAATGGTGAGACAGCTTCAACTTCTTTGGTAAACGTGCATCAGTATATTGAAAAATTTAAGGAGTATATTGATCAAGGCATACCAATTGTTTATCTTGCTCTGTCATCAGCTTTATCAGGTTCATACAATAACGCGGTGCAGGCAAAGAAAATGCTGGAAGATGAGTATGACTCAATAGATTTAACCATAATAGATACCCATGCAGCAAGCTTGGGGTTAGGGTTAATTGTCTTGGAGGCGGCGAGAAAAAAGGAACAAGGTCAGTCGAAAGAAGAACTCATTCAGTGGGTAGAAGATGAGAAAATAAACTATCATTCCTGGGTTACCGTGGATGATATCAAGCACTTGCAACGAGGCGGAAGAATATCTTCTACTGCAGCAACAGTAGGTTCCTTACTTAGTGTCAAGCCGATTCTAACTATGAATGAGAAAGGGAAGCTTGTGCCGTTTTCCAAAGTTAGAGGAAGAAAGAAATCAATCCATTATCTTGTTGATCAAACGATCAAGTATATAAAAGACCCTGAAGAACATGCACTAATGATAGGGCATGTAGGGGTCCCTGAAGAAGCAGAGTATATTAAAGAAAAAATACTGGAACGTATACAGCCTAAAGAAATCATTATTTCAAGTTATGGACCTACTGTAGCTGCACATACGGGATTCGGTTCATTGTCCGTATTCAGTTATGGTCAAAACAGGTCTACATTGAAACTCTGAAAGCTTAGAATGTAAAGTCTCTTGCTGCACACTATGTGTAAAATAGTTGTCGGAAAGTAAAATAGTAGGGTAAGAAATTAAAGTAGACAAAAAGGAAGAAGACCCTTAATCTAGAGATAACCACAAATCCAGAAAAGAGGTCTTCTTATGAATCAAATTATAGCAGAAATTGCCAGTATATTAAAGAATTCTGAAACATTATTAGACAGTGAAATACGATTAGATCAATACCTTCCAAAAGTCATGTGTGAGCTGGTTTCCAAAGCAATCGAGATGATTGATTTGGAATTAATTCATACTTATAAAGAAAAAGGATACGATATACAGAAAACAATGAAACGTACCGTTCAGTTCTCATACGGGGCTGTTGAGATTAGGCGACGACGCATGAGAAAAGATGGCGAAAAAAGCATTGTACCATTAGATGAAGCCATCGGCTTAGAAGAGTATATTCGCTATTCACCTTTAGTTGAAATGAAAGCCGCTAAGGTTGCCTCCGATGGTGTGTATCGCAAGGCGGCTGATGCCATTAACCTCTTAACTCCGCTTCAAGTAAGTCATACAACCGTTCATAAAATGGTTCAAAAAACAGGTGAGAAAGTTCAAAAATGGACGGATGAAGCTCCGAGTCATATTGAAACACCCCAAAAAGAAAAAAGGAAAGTGCCTGTGCTGTTTATTGAAGGCGACGGGTTATTACTAAAAGGAAGAGGCGAGAAAAATCCTGAGCTTCATCGTGTTCAATTTCATGAAGGTGTGACGTACGTAGGAAAACAAAAGCGACCAGTCCTTATTGGATCCCAAGTTTTTGAAAGTACAGTATCTAGTAAAGAAGCCTTTAAACGAGCTGGGCAGTGGTTAGAAGCGATGTATGATATTCGGGAAACAATCATCGTATCCAACAGTGATGGCGGCAGCGGGTATGAAAAAGATAAATTTGAGCAGATTATTGGAAAATGCAAAAAGCATGAACACTTTAGAGATCCCTACCATGTGAATGAAAAAATAAACCAACGGTTAAGTTTTGATAAGCCTATGATTATTGAAATGAGAAAAGCTGTGAGTGCCTATGATAAAGAACGTGTTCTTAGCGTATTGGCGACGACAGAAAGTCGCATAGAAGATGAAGAGACAAGAACTGAGAAAGAAGAACATCTCCGTCTATTAGGGGCTTATTTAGAACGCAATTGGGAAAGTGTTTGTCCCTTGAAAATGCGAGACTTACCTGTCCAAAATGGAATAGGTATTTGTGAAAGTAATCATCGTCCCTACAGTTACCGTATGAAACGCCAAGGGCGTGGATTTTCAGCCAAAGGGGCTGGAAACTTAGCTTCCATTATTTCAGCTCGTAAAAACGGAACGCTTTTAGAAGCTTTGAGAGCGGAACTACCTGCATTTGAACAAACCATTGTCCCTGAATTTAAAGGGGCTGTTAGAGCTGTTTTGAAAAAGATTCATCGTCCTTCTATAGGGGTTAAAATGGGTGAAATAGCTAATTATAGTTCCACATCAAGTCCAATGGGACAACTGAAGAAAATGTTTGGGTAATGAAACACACAGAATGAGCCATTTTAATATTAAAATTGAAGAGTTACCATCTCTAGAGAAAAGTTTCCGCCAAAGTATTGACACATACTGCTGCACACTATAAGTTGACATATCTTTTTATTATATGCTAATATTAACAGTGTTAACTTAATAAAACATTATCGGTTGGGCGTTAGCTTTCAAGGTTTTTTCTTCTGGGGTGAGAAGAAGCTTGTTAGTTGCGCCCTTTTTTGAAAGGAGGAGTATAATGAATCGAGAAGCTATCAATTATGTAATAGAGGCTGAAGCGAGAGTGGAACAACTCTTAGCAAGAGCTGAAGAAGATATAAAAGAGATTAATAATCAAAGTGAGAGTGAACTTCAAAAAAGAAGTAAACAATCCGAACAAGAGATTGATGCCTACAGAGGAGAAAAAGAAAATGAAATGCAAGAATTTTTAGAGCGAGACAAAGAGACATTCCAACGTGATGTTGCAGAAACTGAGAAGCAATACGAACTAGCTTATGAAGAGAAAAAGAATGATTTAGCCAATCGGATAGCGGAGGAGGTGTTGCGTCGATATGGCAATAGCGAAAATGAAAAAGCTAACACTATTAGCTGAACATAAACATAAAGAAACTCTTTTAAAAAGTGTTCAAGAAATGCAAAGTTTAGAAATTATTCCTATTGCTGAAAAGCTTGAGGAAGCCTTATTGGAAAATTTCGAAACAGCCACCTCGCCTGTTGACCAATCTGATTTTCAATCAACGTTGCAGGATATAGAGTATGCTATTGATTATTTAGAAGGTTACGTATCTCAACCAGGACTCTTTGAAAAGTTAAAGTCTAAAAGGGATGTATTAACTCTAAATGAATTAGAACAACACATCGAATCCATCGATACAGATGCTTTGATAAACCAAGTAACAGGGAAAGAAAAAGCATTGAATGATCTTGAAGAGGAAATTAAGGATTTAAAACAAGAAGAAGATTTCTTAAGAAAATGGCGCCCTTTAAAGTTTTTACCAGAAGAAGTAGCCAATTTTAGATTTATGCACGTTATAGCGGGTTCACTTGACAGCGAGCATGAAGATCCTTTAATTGATTCTTTAAAAGAAAATGGAAAGATATACTTCGAAGAAATCTTCAGACGAAGAGACCAAGTGGCATACCTTATGATTATGCCTAAAAGTGAAAAAGAGTCCTTCTCTCAAATTATTACCCAATACAGCTTCAGAGAGTTAAACTACCAGTATGATGTGCTGCCAGAAGATGCTTTGTACAGAAATCTAAAAACTCAAAAAGAAAAATACGAGGCACTCGAAGCACACAAAAAAGAAATGAAAAAGTGGAAAGATGTTTATAGAAATTTAGAGTTAAGTGAAGAATATTATTATAATATTTCTGAACGAGAAAGAGCTAAAAGCTTATTTATTGATAGTCAGCATCTATTCCTTTTAACTGGTTGGATTGAAGCATCCAAAGCAGATTCTTTAATACAAAATGTTTGGGATACTATTGGCGAAAGTGAAGTAGCTATTTTAACCGATGACATTGAGGTTGAAGAATATAAAGAAGTTCCTATTGTATTTGAAAACCATAAACTGGTTAGACCATTTGAAATGATTACTGAGATGTTTAGTTACCCTAAATACGATGGGATTGACCCAACCCCTCACATGATGCCATTTTTCGTTGTGTTCTTTGGGATGATGAGTGCCGATTTAGGATACGGGATTCTTTTATTTGCCATAACCCTTCTTTCGCTCAAAGCTTTTAACTTGGGAAGTGGTGCAGAGAGATTTATGAAATTTTTGCATGTCAATTCTTATGCCACAATTGGGTTTGGTTTATTCTTCGGAAGTTTCTTTGGCGCAGAGCTACCCTTTAATGTCCTTTCATTACAAGATGATATACTCGTCGTCATGGGACTATCTGTCGTACTCGGTTTAATTCAGCTGATTTACGGATTGATTTTAACAGGAGTGATGAAATCTAAGCAAAATGACAAAGCCTCTTCTTATGTAGATGGTTTTGCCTGGGCAATGATATTAGTTGGCATTATTTTGTGGGTAGTTGGATCGATGGTATGGGACAGTCCGTTACTATCTCAAGCAGGTATAATATTGGCTGTTATAAATGTCGTTGGTATCCTTATTGTCTCAATGATTTCCAACTCTAATAAGGCGTTAGGATTAGGGTTAGGAGCTTATAATATTTATGGTGTGACGGGTTATATTGGTGATGTAGTCAGTTATACACGTTTAATGGCTCTAGCTGTTGCGAGTGCTAATATAGGAATGGCCTTTAATATGATTGTGGGCCTCCTTCCTCCGATTGCTAGATTTACGGTAGGATTAGCCTTGATTGCTGTGTTGCATGGCCTAAACATCGGTTTAACCTTCTTGAGTGCTTATGTGCATTCATCTCGTCTTCAGTATGTAGAGTTTTTTGGAAAATTCTACGAGGGTGGCGGTCGCCCATTATCACCGTTCAAAACGTTAGAAAAGCATATCTTCATAAAAAATGATTAATTTATACTATATAACTAATGGAGGAAAACAATAATGGATAATTTTGTACTATTTTTCGGAGAGAACTTAGGATTTGTTTTTGGAGCAATTGGTGTAGCACTTGCTGTTATTTTATCAGGTATCGGTTCATCAAGAGGTGTAGGAGCTGCTGGTGAAGCAGCTGCAGCTTTGACAAAGGAACAGCCGGAAAAATTCGGTATGGCTTTGGTACTTCAAATGCTACCAGCCACACAGGGTCTATACGGTTTCGTTATCGGTTTGTTAATTGTCATTAATTTATCCACTAACATCGATCCATCTACTGGTTGGTACTATTTAATAGCTGGACTTCCTGTAGGATTTACTGGGTTAACCTCCGGTGCTTTACAAGGTAGAGTATCAGTTGCAGCTATGCAGATTTTAGCTCAAAAGCCAGAACATACAACAAAAGGGATTATTTATTCAGCAATGGTTGAAACATATGCTATTTTAGGTTTCGTTACATCCTTAATGATGATTATATTCTTATAATATGAATTAAAGGAATTTGGATTAATTCTGTGAAAGAGGAGTGACCTTTTGCTTAAATGACTGAATTCCTTTCTTTCATTTCATTTTATATCAGAAAAGGAGGCAAACCATGGCTGATTTAAAGCTATTAACAGAACGTGTGGTTGAAAAAGAAAAAGCGGCCATACGTGAAAGAGTAGAACAAGCTAAAGTTAAAGCTGAAGACGATTTGCAAGCATATGAAGCCGAAGAAGTCACTACTCGTCAGCAATTAAAAGAAGAAATAGAAGAAGAATACCGAAGAGAATATGAAATTAAAAAAAATACCCTATTAATTCAAAAAAGAAACGAGCTACTTGCAGCTAAGCAAGAACTATTGAATAAGGTTTTTTTAGATGCCATAGAAGAATTGGATAATATAGATGCTTTAACTTTCCAGGGGTTTACAAAATCAGTTCTTAACCGTTTCGATGCAGGAAGTGTATTGACACTTTCTTTAGGAGAAAAATCAGCGGATTTAATAGATAGGAATTGGTTGTCACAAAATGTCCCAAGTCATTTAACTGTTGATTTATCGGAAAACACTGTTTCTAAAAAATCTGGGCTGATTATTGAAAAAGAGGGTATTGACTATAACTTTTTATTTGATTCTTTAGTTGAAGATATTAAACCCGAAATACTTCCGGAAATATCTAATCACTTATTTTAGAGAGGAGAATACAGTTGAAAGATACCGTTTATGGATCAAGTAATGTTCTCATTCGTGTGTATGAGAATGATCTCCTCACACGCTCTCATTTTGAAAGAATGCTAGCTGCTGATAATTTTGAAGAAGCAGCCAATGTATTAAGAGAATCCCCTTATCGAAATGATGTAGATAGAATCAAGAATGATAGAGATTATGATTCAATGTTCATGAATGAGCTACACCAAACCTTTGAAGAAATGTTTGAAATAGTACCAAACAAAGAACTAGTCGAACTATTTGGGTTACGCTATGCTTACCATAATTTGAAAGTTCTGATAAAAGAAGAAATAGTTGAAGATGACTTAAGTCATTTATTTATTCCTATTGGTCGGTATCCTATATCAGAGTTAAGACAAGCTGTTCGAACAGGAGAGTCAGACGTATTGCCTGTTGAATATATGGATAGTATTCAAGAAGTGAGAGCTGAATATGAAGAGTATCAAAATGCACAAGCCATTGATATTATATTGGACAGACGTTACTTCACTCATCTTCGTTCATTGGCTGATCAAACGAATGAAGAAGGCATACCCGAATTAATAGAAACCTTTATCGATTACAACAACTTATCTACTCTAGTTAGAGTAATGAAGCAAGAAAGAACTAAAAACTTCTTAACGACTGTTTTATCAAGCTCTGGTTCTATACCTAAAGAAGATTTAATAGCTTTAGCTGATGAAGGCTTCTCAGCCGTCGTACAGTTTTATAGTCGAACGGATTACCGTCAGATTATTGAAAGGGCTAGAGATTCTGAGAGTGGCGAGCTGTCTACGGTTAAGATAGATTATGAAGTAGAAAATGCCTATATGAAACGCATGAGAGAAGCGAGATTGCAGGCATTTGGTCCTTTGGTCGTCGCTGCATTTATCTTTGCTAAAGAAACAGAAGTTAAAAATATTCGTTTAGTATTATCTGGTAAAGAGAACGGTGTATCAGCTGATGCTATTAGAGAAAGGATGCGATTCAACTATGGCCAATAAAATTGGTGTCATTGGAGACAAAGAGTCTGTTCTTGCCTTTAAAATGCTCGGTTTTTCAGTTTGTTTCGCATCTGAAGCAAATGAAACACGCCGCTTGATTGATCAATTAGCTGACGAAGAATACGGTGTGATTTATTTAACGGAACAATTGGCAGAAATGGTTCCCGACACAATTAGACGATATGATGCAAAAATGAAACCTGCCATCATTTTGATCCCAAATCATGAAGGCTCACGTGGTATAGGAAAAAGACGTGTCCAAGAAAACGTTGAGAAAGCAGTGGGTCAAAATATTTTATAGGAGGGTACGAATTTGAGTAAAGGAACGATTGTGAGTGTTTCCGGTCCATTAGTTACAGCAAGTGGAATGGAAACAGCTAATATTCAAGATATTTGCCGAGTAGGCGAACTTGGTCTAATCGGTGAAATTATAGAAATGAGAGGCGATATAGCCTCCATTCAAGTTTATGAAGAAACCTCCATGGTTGGACCGGGTGAAACGGTTGAAACAACGGGTGAACCTTTATCGGTTGAGTTAGCTCCGGGAATGATTTCTCAAATGTTTGATGGAATCCAACGACCACTGGATGAATTTATGGAAATCACCCAAAGTAATTATTTGGAAAGAGGAAAAACGATTGCTCCTCTTAATAGAGAAAAAGTATGGGACTTTAAAGCAACCATTGAGGTTGGCACAGATGTTGTAGCCGGAGATATCATAGGAACAGTTCAAGAGACTAACGTTATCGAACATCGTATTATGGTACCTTATGGTGTCAGTGGAAAAGTGAAGTCTGTAGAAAGTGGATCTTATAAAGTTACTGATCCTCTTTATGTTATCGAAACAGAAGAGGGCGATAAAGAATTTACGATGATGCAGAAGTGGCCCGTTCGTCAAGGGCGACCGATTCAAAGAAAGCTGAATCCGGAAGAGCCTCTGATTACTGGTCAGCGTGTTGTTGATACGTTGTTCCCTGTTGCTAAAGGTGGAGCGGCTGCTATTCCTGGCCCATTCGGTGCAGGAAAAACAGTTATTCAGCACCAAATCTCTAAATGGGCAGATGTTGATTTAGTTGTTTACGTCGGTTGTGGAGAACGCGGAAATGAAATGACGGATGTTATTAATGAATTCCCAGAGCTGATTGACCCCAATACAGGTGAATCGATCATGGAAAGAACCGTTTTAATCGCTAATACGTCTAATATGCCCGTTGCAGCTCGTGAAGCGTCCATTTACACAGGTATTACTATAGCAGAGTACTTTAGAGATATGGGCTATTCGGTAGCTGTCATGGCAGATTCTACATCTAGGTGGGCTGAGGCGTTAAGAGAAATGTCTGGTCGATTAGAAGAAATGCCTGGTGATGAAGGGTATCCTGCTTATTTAGGAAGTCGCTTAGCGGAATATTATGAACGAGCAGGTAAAACTATCTCTTTAGGTACTGAAGGAAGAGAAGGAAGTATTACAGCGATTGGTGCGGTATCTCCTCCTGGTGGAGACACATCAGAGCCAGTCACACAAAACACGTTACGAGTAGCTAAAGTGTTCTGGGGTCTAGACAGTTCTCTAGCACAGAGACGTCACTTCCCGTCCATTAACTGGTTAGATTCTTATTCACTCTACTCTGATGATATGAATGCTTATGTAGGTAAACAGTTAGGCGTTGATTGGGGAAGCATGGTCAGACGATCCATGACTCTTCTTCAGGAAGAATCAGAGCTGCAAGAAATTGTCCGTTTAGTCGGAGTGGAATCATTATCAGAAAGAGACAGACTGAAATTGATTTCTGCCCGTATGATTCGAGAAGATTTCTTACAACAAAACGCTTTTGATGATGTCGATACGTATACATCAAGAGAAAAACAATATGAAATGTTGAAAGTTATTTTACATTTTGAAGATAAAGCAGAACGTGCGCTGGAACTAGGTTCTTATTATGATGAGATTATGCAAGGAACTGAAGTTGTGCGAGAAAGAATCGGTCGTATGAAGTTTATCCATGAAGACGACCTGTCTGTTATTCAAAATGACATCTATAATCAAGTAACAGAAGAGATTCAAACAGTATTAGAGAAAGGCGGTGTAGAATCAGATGCTTAAAGAGTATAAAACAGTTTCCGAAGTCGTTGGTCCTTTAATGACCGTTCAAGGTGTCGAAGGAGTCAAATATGACGAGTTAGTCGATGTAGAAATGCAGAACGGGGAACGACGTCGTGGACAAGTCCTTGAAATAAATGGCGATAAAGCTGTTGTTCAGTTGTTCGAAGGTTCATCGGGTATCAACTTAAAAGATACAAAAGTTCGTTTCTTAGGAAAACCTTTATCCCTAGATGTATCGGAAGACATGATAGGCCGTACATTTGATGGAATGGGTCGAGTAAATGATGACGGACCGGATTTAATTCCAGAAAAAAGTTTAGATATTAACGGTCAAGCTATCAATCCGATAGCCCGTGAATACCCGGATGAGTTTATTCAAACAGGTATCTCCACTATCGACCATTTGAATACCCTTGTCCGTGGACAGAAATTACCTGTGTTTTCTGGTTCTGGTCTGCCTCATAAAGATTTAGCTGCTCAAATTGCGCGTCAAGCTACTGTTACCGGCGCAGATGAGAAGTTCGCGGTAGTCTTTGCAGCCATTGGAATCACTTATGAAGAAGCAGAATTCTTTATGAATGACTTCCGTAAAACAGGGGCCATTGACCGTTCGGTTGTCTTTATCAACTTAGCAGATGATCCTGCTATTGAACGTATTGCTACACCGCGTATGGCTTTGACAGCAGCTGAGTATTTAGCTTTTGAAAAAGACATGCATGTTCTGGTTATCATGACTGACATGACTCTCTATGCAGAAGCTCTTCGTGAGATTTCAGCTGCACGTCGTGAAGTCCCAGGACGTAGAGGGTATCCAGGATACTTATATACCAACCTGGCCACCTTGTATGAACGTGCCGGAAGATTAGCGGGCTCTAAAGGATCGGTTACGCAGATTCCTATTTTAACGATGCCAGAAGATGATATTACTCACCCGATTCCTGACTTAACAGGGTATATCACTGAAGGACAGATTATTCTATCCCGTGAACTCTATAACCAAGGGTTCCAACCGCCGATAGATGTTCTGCCGTCACTTTCCCGTTTGAAAGACAAAGGAACTGGTGAAGGCAAGACGAGAGAAGACCATGCCCCTACTATGAACCAGATGTTCTCGGCTTATGCTCAAGGGAAAGAAGCCAAAGAATTGTCTGCCGTATTAGGTGAAGCGGCTCTTTCAGAGACAGATAAAAAATATGTGGAGTTTACGAATAAATTCGAAAAAGAGTACGTAAACCAAGGAAATTACACGAACCGTAGTATCGTAGAAACCCTTGATTTAGGATGGGACTTACTGAAAGTTCTTCCACGTCCTGAATTGAAACGTATTAAAGATGACATGTTAGACAAATATTTGCCAAAGGGAGAGTGAGGTAGATGGCTAAGTTAAATGTCAACCCCACTCGTATGGAACTATCTAACCTTAAAGATAGATTACAATTGGCTACTAGAGGTCATAAGCTATTAAAAGATAAGCAAGACGAATTAATGCGTCAGTTTATTGAAATGATTCGTAAAAATAATGAACTCAGAATAAAAGTGGAAGAAAAGTTAGAAAAAGCCATGCAGTCTTTTGCAATGGCTAAGTCCCTTTTACATGAAAATTATATTGAAGAATTAATGGCTGTACCTACTAACAGTGTAACTTTAAATATTGACAGAAAAAACATTATGAGTGTTCGCGTTCCTCAAATGAATTTCAAATATGACCAACCTGTAGAAGATGCAACAGAATTAAACTATGGGTATTTGAATTCTAACGGAGAATTGGATCTTACATTTGCCTACCTTGTTGAAGTAATGCCGCAAATGCTTGAACTGGCAGAGATTGAAAAAACCTGTCAATTAATGGCTGATGAAATCGAGAAAACAAGGCGGAGAGTAAACGCTTTGGAATATCGAACCATTCCTCAATTAGAAGAGACGATATACTTCATTCAAATGAAATTAGATGAGAGCGAACGAGCAGCCATCACACGTTTAATGAAAGTTAAAGATATGGGTCAAGATTAAATACAGTGGACTTATCCAAGAAAGAGAGTATCTCTTAATGGGTAGTCCTCTGTTTTTTTGTAAAAGGCAAATTCTTTTAACAGACAAGATTTAACGGTATACTTATTCTAAATCGAAATAATGGAGGTGCAGGATTGGGAGAAGCGTTCTTCAATAAAAAGAATCAAAAAAGAGGCCTCGTTTTTGGTGGCGGAGGGGCGAGAGGCGCCTTTGAAATTGGTGTATGGAAAGCATTAGATGAATTAGTTTACAAACCTACCGTCGTAGCAGGAACTTCAGTGGGCGCATTAAATGCTGTTTTATATGCCATGGGAGATGTTCAAGAGGCAGAGAACATGTGGAAGGAAATTGAAACAGACAATGTACTGGATTACACTATTCCATTAGAGATTGAGAGCTTTAATGACTACCGGAAAACACTGACGGGATTTCTTATAAAAGTAATCCGCGATAAAGGAATCAGTTCTGACCCTTTAAAAAATATGATAGACAAGTATATTGACGATGAAGAAAAGTTGAGAGAAAGCAATCTGTCAATAGGTCTATCTACAACGAATTTAAAGACGAGAGAAATAGAATACTTGTATTTATCGGATATTGAAAAAGGGAGATTGAATGATTATCTTCTAGCTAGTGCCTCCTTATATCCAGCGATGCCGAAAACGATAATTGATCAAACTCCCTATATTGACGGAGGATATGCCAATAATATTCCCATCTCTATGGTTTTAGATAAAAAACTAGACCAGCTCATTATCGTCGATATCAAAGGACCGGGTATAGTCAAATATGACAAGAGGTTAAAAGACCATGATCATCTATGGATTCGTACTAAATGGCCCCTAGGGGACATGTTACTCTTTGATAAAAAAAGAGCGGAAATAAATATTCGTTTGGGATACGATGAAACGATTAAATTAGCCTGTCCAGAGCAGTATGGCGGATTGTGGTATACCTTTTTACAAAAAGAGGTTATGGAAGAAAACAACCGATTACTAGTCGCTGTAGACTCCTTTTTAAGAGGAAAGCGAACGTCTCAACTGTACCATTACATTAAAGAAGAACGTAAACAGTTGTCTCTATTAAAAGAAATGTCTAAAAGATGGGAACAGAATGTGGAAGCCGATACGTTATCTCTTGCTTTGATGGAGCTAACCGGAAAATTATTAAATATACTGCCAGAAAAAAGGTACCTTATAGAAGATTTTCAAAATGAGATAGTATATAGAGTTGAAAGATTGCTGGAAAAGGAAAGAAAGCAACCAATTAAGGAATTTCAACCGGCATTCATATTAAGCGGAAGAGAGTGGTCAGAAGAATTTATTGAAAGGTTGCCTCTTTTGTCTAATCGAAAATTAGTAGCTCAGATACTGGAAAGATTGGAAGACCCAACAATCAACTGGGACAATCCTTTATATCACTTACTTATTAAAGCGAAGCCTTATCCCTTTATCATTGCTTTATATTGTAAATATCTCCGAGAAATGGATAATTAAAGGGATAGCTTAAATTTTGGTTCATTTTTCCACGTGAATATGATAAAATAGAGGATAAGTCTTAAAGAGTAAATGTTGGGAAGGAAGTACAGATGAAAGATAGAGGATTACTAATAGTATTATCTGGACCTTCGGGAGTCGGTAAAGGAACGGTAAGAAAAGCTATATTTGACAATTATTCAAATGATTTTGACTATTCAATTTCGATGACTACTCGAAAAAAACGGGAAGGTGAGAAAGAAGGGGTTGACTATTTCTTTCGAACTAAAGAAGAATTTGAAAAACTCATTGAAGAAGGCGGTCTGCTGGAATACGCAGAGTATGTAGGCAATTACTACGGGACGCCTTTAGATTACGTGAACAAGACCTTAGACTCCGGTAGAGATGTGTTTTTGGAAATTGAAGTACAGGGTGCATTGAAAGTAAGAGGAAAAATGCCAGAAGCTATTTTTATTTTCTTGTCTCCCCCAAACTTAGATGAACTTGAAAGTCGTATCGTCAATCGAGGAACCGATAGTGATGAAATGATTCAGAAGCGAATGAAAAAAGCTGTTGAAGAATTGAAATTGATTCAATATTATGATTACGTGGTTCAAAACGATACCGTTGTAAATGCTGCTCGAAAAATACGTAACATTATTGAGAGTGAACATTTGAAAGTAGTACGCAACCTTAAAGACTTTACAGAGATTATTGAGGAGATGGAATAAATGTTATTATATCCTTCACAGGACGATTTATTAAAAAAGATTGATTCTAAGTATTCATTGGTAATATTGGCTGCTAAACGAGCTAAAGAACTCCATGGAAATGAAGAATCTGAAATGATGGAAAATTATGAAAGCAATAAGAATGTAGGGAAAGCCTTAGAAGAAATCAAATCTGGGGACCTCGTTTTAGACCCGAACAGTATCAACTAATAGAAAATAGACAACCTCTGTTCCATTACTATCTCTCGTTTAGGTAGTAACGATCAGAGGTTTTTTCTAGTGATTTATATTGAAGGAATCTTTAAACATACAGACACACGAAGAATTTATTGGTAAAATAGATGAGTGAAAGTTTAGGAGGGAATTTATGTTAAAAGGTAAAAAGATTGCCCTGTATGTAACAGGAGGCATTGCTGTATATAAAGTCGTTGATTTAATGAGAGAATTCATTAAAAATGGAGCAGAAGTCAGAGTAGCTATGACGGAATCTGCTGCAGAATTTGTTTCGCCTTTAACATTTCAAGTCTTAAGCAAGCATCAGGTTTACATCGATACATTTATGGAGGATAACCCACGTGTCGTCAATCACATCCATTTTGCTGACTGGGCAGATTTTTCTTTAATTGCTCCATTGACCGCAAATACATTAGCTAAACTAGCTCACGGCCTAGCAGACAATTTTGTCACTTCCGCCTTACTAGCGACTCGGTCTCCTATATTTGCTATACCTGCAATGAACACACATATGTATGATAATCAAGTAACGAAAGAAAATAGAGATTTACTAACCAAGAGAGACATCTATATGATGGAACCCGATACGGGTTTTCTTGCAGAAGGCTACTCTGGAAAAGGACGCTTTCCTGAAAAAGAAAGAATCATAGAAGAATTTGAAGGGTTTATGAGGAATCACATAACCGATTTACCTTTAAAAGGGAAGAAAGTCATTGTCACAGCTGGAGGAACAAAAGAGCGTATAGACCCAGTTCGTTATATTACAAATGATTCATCAGGAAAAACAGGACATGCCATAGCAGAAGCCGCCTGGAATAAAGGTGCAGATGTTGTGTTAATTACAGCTAGTTCAATACCCGTTCCTGATAGAATTCAGAAGGTGGCAGTTGAATCGGCTAAAGAGATGCATCAAGCCGTACTAGAACACTTTGAGACGGCAGATTCCCTCATTATGTCTGCTGCAGTTTCGGACTACACGCCTAAAACGGTTGCTGAGAACAAAATGAAAAAGACAGACAGTTTGTCTTTAGAGTTCGAAAAAAATCCAGACATACTAAAAGATATGGGAAGTCGGAAACGAGCAGACCAATGTCTCGTCGGTTTTGCCGCAGAAACGGAACACATCATTGAATATGCTCAATCCAAGTTAAAAGAAAAAAATGCAGATATGATTGTCGCTAATGATGTAGGGCAAAAGGATAGAGGATTTAATGTGGACAACAATGAAGTAACCTTTATTACACATACATCAGAACCTATCCCGATTAGACTAAAGAAAAAAACTGAAATTGCAGATGATATTGTTTCATGGATAGTAGATTTTTTTAAAAATAATTGATGTGAGAGGAGAGAGTATATGCCTCTACTTGCTGAAATAATTGTAGATGTTCCTACTTTGCAAACAAATAAGCCTTTCACTTATATTGTCCCCGAAGAACTTGAGCCTATTATAACCGTAGGTATGAGAGTGGTTGTGCCTTTTGGAAAGGGATCAAGAAAAGTACAAGGGTTTGTCGTTGATATAAAACCTCAAAAATTTCCAATGGATAATGGAATAGAGTGGAAACGTATTTCCAGTTTGATGGATCCTTTACCTGTTTTAACAGAAGAGTTAATTAAGTTGGGGAAAGATTTATCACACAAAACTTTTAGCTTTCAAGTTAAAATGTATCAGACCATGCTGCCAGCAGTCCTTAGAGCGAAATACAATAAAAAATTCATCATAAGTGATGAAGTATCTGAAGATGTATTGTGGAACGTTTTTAAAGGACGAAATGAAATAAGCTGGGATGAAGCGGAAGAGTCGGGGAAATTAAAACAACTCATTGAACTGAATAAAGAAGAAAAAGTTCAGATTGAATACGAAGTGACGGATAAGAAAACGAGTAAAAAAGTAAGAATAGTCAGACCCCTGCTGAGTTTTGAACAGTATGAAGAAGTAATAGAAGACCTCCCTTCCAATGCAAAGAAACAAAAATTACTCGTGAGTTTTCTTCAGCAGTTAGAAGGAAAAACGGCCTCGATAGAAACCTTTAAAGAACAGAGTATTTCTACTCAGAATATTAATACAGGTGTAGACAAAGGCTGGTGTAAAATAGAGGAAAAAGAAGTCTACAGAGATCCTTTTTCTGACACGGTATTTGAGCCTACCGTTGCGTTGGACTTGACGGCAGAACAGTCACACGCATTTAATCAGATTAACCAAGCCATTCAGGATAAACGTTCAGAAGTGTTTCTCTTGAAAGGAATAACCGGTAGCGGAAAAACAGAGGTGTATTTACAAGCCATAGCTGAAGTATTAGATAAAGGGCTTGGAGCTTTAATGCTTGTGCCTGAAATTGCCTTAACACCTCAAATGGTTCACCGTTTTAAAAGCCGTTTTGGAGAGAATGTGGCTGTTTTACACAGCGGTTTGTCTGAGGGGGAAAAGTATGATGAATGGCGAAAAATTGAAAAAGAAGAAGCCAAGGTAGTCGTTGGGGCCCGCTCAAGTATATTTGCTCCTTTAAAGAATATTGGCATTATTATTATTGACGAAGAACATGAAACCACCTATAAGCAAGAAGAATTTCCTAAGTATCATGCAAGAGATGTAGCTATATGGAGAGGCCAGTACCATAAATGTCCCGTCGTCTTGGGGAGTGCGACTCCGTCTCTGGAATCAAGAGCACGGGCAACGAAACAGGTCTACACGTTACTTGAATTAAGTAAACGGGCTAATAACCAATCTCTTCCTCATGTCCGGTTAGTTGATATGCGAGAAGAGGCGAAAACGGGAAACCATTCTACTTTTTCATCTTTATTAAAAGAAGAATTAGAAAAAAGGCTGGCATTAAATGAGCAGTCCGTCCTTTTGCTGAACAGAAGAGGCTATTCATCCTTTGTGCTATGCAGAGATTGCGGATTTGTATTGGAATGTCCTAATTGTGATATTTCACAAACCTTGCATATGGACACTAAAACGATGAAATGTCATTATTGTGGGCATGAAGAAGGCATACCATCCATTTGTCCATCATGTACGAGTCGTTCGATTCGGTATTATGGAACGGGAACTCAAAAGGTGGAAGAAGAACTCCAAGCTCTTATACCATCAGCGCGCATTATCCGTATGGATGTGGACACGACTCGAAAAAAGGGAGCACATGAACGTCTTTTTCATTCCTTTGAGAAAAGAGAAGCGGACATTTTGCTGGGAACACAAATGATTGCGAAAGGTTTGGACTTTCCTAATGTCACACTCGTTGGTGTCATTAATGCAGATACCTCTTTAGGTTTACCCGATTTTCGATCAGCAGAAAAGACTTTCCAGCTGTTGACACAAGTCAGTGGACGATCTGGACGAGGCGAAAAAAAAGGGGAAGTAGTCATTCAATCGTATAATCCAGAACATTACGCAATTCAGTATGCAAAAAAACACGATTATGATGCTTTTTATAAAAGAGAAATGCATTTAAGGCATCTCAGTGAATACAGCCCTTATTATTTTTTGATAAAATTATCCGTCAGTCATACCAATGAAATGACAGCCGCGAAAAAAATAGCGGAATATTTAGAATTTATCAAGCCGGTGCTATCTAAGCAAGCTATTGTTTTAGGACCAACGCCACGGTCCATTGCTCGTACTCATAATCGGTATCATTTTCAGGTGATGATTAAATATAAAAGGGAAGTTGAGTTAGAACAGAGGCTGCATGAATTGCTGCAATCCACTCAGAAGGAACAAGCTAAAGGACTTTATATTTCCATTGATTATCAGCCATTAGATTTCATATAGAATAGAGGGGTACACATGTATAAAATTGTTTTTATGGGGACGCCGGATTTCTCTGTTCCTATATTAGAAGCATTAATCAAAGAAGAGAATTGTGAAGTTGTTACTGTTGTGACTCAACCCGACAGAAAAGTAGGACGTAAGAAGGTGTTGACAGCCCCACCGGTAAAGAAAAAAGCGATGGCGTATGATATACCTGTTTTACAGCCTGAGAAATTATCGGGTTCACCAGAAATGAACACCATCCTTGAAATGGAGCCTGATTTAATTGTAACAGCTGCCTATGGACAATACGTTCCGACAAAGCTATTGAATGCGCCACGCTTTAAAGCGATAAATGTTCATGCCTCATTGCTGCCGAAATACCGTGGTGCAGCTCCCATTCATTATGCCTTAATAAATGGTGACGAAAAAACAGGTGTGACGATTATGTATATGGTGAAAAAAATGGATGCGGGAGACATCATATCCCAAAGAGACATCACAATAGAAGAGTCGGATACTGTGGGGAGTTTATTCAACAAACTTAGTCTGTTAGGAAGGGATTTATTAATCGATACTTTACCAGAACTTTTTAATGAAACGGTCCAACCCATCGTGCAGGATGAGAATGAAGTAACACTGGCTCCAATGATTCAGCCAGCTGAAGAAAAGTTTGATTGGACGAAATCGGCTAAAGATTTGGCCAATAAAATTAGAGGGATGAATCCTTTTCCTGGAGCCTACACCTTATTAAACGGCGAACGATTTAAAATTTGGTTTGCTGAGGCCCTTAGTCATTCATCTGACAGTCATCCAGGAACCATTATCAAACTGAGTAAAGATGAACTTATCGTACAATGCGGGAATCAAACTGCGCTCAAGTTACTGGTTGTTCAGCCTTTCGGAAAACCTAAAATGCCTGTCTCTGATTATTTAGCAGGCGCACGAAACCATTTAGAAGAAGGGGTTCAGTTTGAAAACTAAACAAATAAAACAGACGAGTCGTTATTTAGCTATGGAACTTTTGGAAAAAGCAGAAAAAAATCAGTCTTTTAGTAATGTTTTATTGAATGCTACCGTTGAGTCTGTCCAGTTATCTAAGGAAGACAGATCTTTCTTGACGGAGCTAGTCTACGGTGTCATACAGAATAAACGTCTATTAGACTATCAGTTAGAACCCTTTATCAAAAAACAGAAGAGACTGGACCTTTGGGTGAGACAATTGCTCCGTTTATCTCTCTACCAAATGACTAAATTAGATAGAGTACCTGTCCATGCGGTAGTGGATGAAGCTGTTCAGATAGCCAAAGTAAGAGGGCATAAGGGGATTTCGGGACTCGTAAACGGTGTGTTAAGAAATATAGATAGAAGAGGTGTCCGGTCTGTTGAAGAAATAGCAGATCCTATTGAACGTATGGCTATTGAATACAGCTATCCCCAATGGATAATTCATCTTCTTCAAGAAGAAGTGGGTTTAGATGATACTAATAAAATAGTCCAGTCGCTTTCATCTAAATCCAAAGTCAGTTTACGAGTGAATCAGGCAAAAATTTCGAAGGAAGATGCGATAGCGGCTTTGGAGGCTGAGGGATTTGAACTGACTGAAAGCTCAGTAGCAGAAGACGGACTAATTAGTCAAAATGGCTTACCTGTGCAGACAGAACTTTTTAAGCAAGGAAAGATAACCATTCAAGATGAGAGCTCAATGCTCGTAGCTGAAGCCATGAAAGTAGAAGAGTCTGACTATATATTAGATGCCTGTGCTGCTCCCGGTGGGAAAACCGTTCACATGGCTACGTACTTAAAGCCTGAGTTACACGGAAAGATAGTGGCACTGGATTTACACGAAAATAAAATAAAAAAGATTAAAGAAAACAGTGATAGGTTAGGCGTCTCTCAAGTCGTAGAGACTAGAGCACTGGATGCTCGAAAGAGTAAAGAGCTTTTTGATGTAGAAAGTTTTGATAAAATATTAGTGGATGCCCCTTGCTCTGGATTAGGTTTGATGAGAAGAAAACCAGATATACGCTATCAAAAGAGTTTGGAGGATATATACTCTCTGCAAAAAGTACAGGTAGACATATTAAACAGTGTGGCTCCTTTACTTAAAAAAGGCGGAAGACTGATTTATAGTACCTGTACCATCACATTGAAAGAAAATGATGAGGTGGTCCATCGCTTTATAGAAGAGAACGAAGACTTTGTCATCGAACCTGTTTTTGTTAAAAATAAAGAGTTAACTTTATCTGAAGACGGATTTTTACATCTCTATCCTCATTTGTATGGAACAGATGGATTCTTTATTGCTAGTTTAAGAAAGAAACAATAAGTGTTAAAATACTGAATGATAGGCATCATTTTTATGAATGCTTGTATCATTCAGTCTGTACATAGACATCGAAACGAATAACCAGGAGTGAATTAAACTGAAATCTTTCAAACAAACACATATAGGAAAACGGTCAACCAATCAAGATTACGTTGAAGTGTTCAGCAATCAATCTAATCAATTATTGGCTGTTTTATGTGATGGAATGGGTGGCCATAAAGCTGGAGATATTGCGAGTGAAATGGCTGTCTTACAATTAGGTAATGAATGGAAAAATACTCAGTTTCAATCAAGTAAAGAAACCATTCAATGGTTAGAAAACCAAATTAACATAGAAAATCAACGTATTTATCGAATAGCAAAAAAATACAATGATTTAGAAGGCATGGGAACGACTTTAGTTACCAGTGCCTTCATTCAGGATGAAATCATTATTGGGAATGTTGGTGACAGCCGAGCGTACCAATTATCAGAAAATGAATTAGAACGTATCACGGAAGATCACTCATTTGCCAACGAGTTAAAACTCCGAGGCGAAATTACTGAAGAAGAAGCCAAAAGTCATCTTAAGAAGAATGCTCTGACTCGATCATTGGGAGTTTTTGATAAGGTAGAAGTCGACTTTTTCACTTTAGAAAGAGAAAAAACAGAGCTTCTACTCTTATGTTCAGATGGACTAACTAATGGATTGAGTGATGAACTCATAGAAGAGATTTTAACAGACGGACAGTCATTGGAAGAAAAAGCGAATGTGCTAATTAAAGAAGCTTTAAAAAATGGCGCAACCGATAATATTACTGTTTGTCTGGTCGACCCAACCATAAAAAAAGATATGATTGTTTCTGGAAAGGAGGAGAATAAATGATACCTGGAGAACGCATTAGCAATCGTTATAAAATCATCAGAGAAATCGGTTCGGGTGGAATGGCCAATGTCTTTTTAGCTGAAGACTTGATTTTAGAACGTCAAGTGGCTGTTAAATTGATGGCTTATAATTTCCATAATGATGAAGCGAGCATCAGACGTTTTAAAAGAGAAGCTTTGTCAACAACCGAACTGACTCATCCTAACATCGTCAATGTAGTGGATGTCGGTGAAGAAAAGAATCCCTATATAGTCATGGAGTATGTCGAAGGATATGACTTGAAAGAATACATTAAAGAACACTATCCTATTCCATATAAAAAGACAATCAGTATTATGTCTCAAATATTGGATGCCGTCGAATATGCCCATAGGCACAATATTATCCATAGAGATTTGAAACCTCAGAATATCCTTATAGATAATCATGATACTGTAAAAATTACAGACTTTGGTATTGCGGTAGCTTTATCTGAGAACTCTATTACACAAACGAACTCTTTATTAGGCTCGGTGCATTACATCTCTCCTGAACAGGCTAGAGGTAGCATGGCAACTAAGCAGTCGGATATTTACTCTCTAGGCATTCTCCTCTATGAATTGCTGTCTGGGAAAGTACCCTTTGATGGAGAGTCTGCAGTATCAATTGCGTTAAAGCATTTTCAAAATGATATACCGTCTTTAAAAGAAACCGATAGTTCAATGCCACAAGCGTTAGAAAATGTTGTGTTGAAAGCGACAGCTAAAGAGGCTCATGTGAGATATGCTTCAGTGAGAGAAATGAAAGAAGATTTAATGACTGCCATGTCTCCAAGCAGAGAAGATGAACCCAAATTCATACCTGAATCTAATGCGGATGATTCGACGCGTGTGTTAACACCTATAACGTCACCTACTGAAAAGAATTCTGAAAAACCAGCAAAAGATTTGACTGATACTAAAAAAACAACAATTGTCGAACCGGTCCAAAAAGATTCTGAAGGAACACAAAAGAAAAAGAATCGTAAAGGATTATTGTTAACGATAATCATAACTCTTCTTATTGTAATTGGTTATTTCATTTTTACTATGACACAGCCACAAGAAGTATCTGTGCCACCATTAGAAGGGCTACCCCAAGAAGAAGCGGTTGACTTAATAGAAGAGCTGAATCTTGTTGTAGGCGAAATCATCGAACTCAATGATGAGGAAGTAGACTCTGGACATGTTATTCGCAGCAATCCTAGTGAAAGAGCGATTATTAGAGAAGGAGCAGAGGTCGATTTATACGTCAGTATCGGACAAGAACCTATAGCTATGCCTGATGTTGAAGGGGAAAATTATCAGGAGGCCCGTGCAGAACTGACCAGTATGAATTTTACAGTTGAGAGTGAAGAGGAAAACCATGATACCATTCCAGAAGGTGTGATTATCTCACAATCCATTACACCTGGTGAAGATGTGATACCTAATGAAACAACAGTAAACTTAATTGTCAGTAGCGGCCCTCAAGCTTATGAATTTAGAGACCTGACTAATTTTACTGAAACAGGTGTGATGGAATATATTGAGGAATTAAATCTGTCCGTCAATTTTTCTTATGCGTCGCATGATACGATTACTGAAGGAAGAGTAGTCAGTCAATCTCCTGAACCTGGATCGATTATTCATTCCGGTCAACGGATTTCTGTCGTCTTATCTACAGGACCTGAAGAACCAGAATTGTTTACATTTGATAGAAGTTTTATGGTGGAATATGTCGCTCCAGAAGTTGAAGAAGATAATGAAGAGGAAACAGATAACGAAGAAGAACCAGATGCAGAAGAAACTGAGGATAGCGAGGACACAGAAGACGTGCCGCGCGTGCCAAATGTTATACAAGTGTATGTTGAAGATTCAGAAAATTCTATAGATGATATTTACAGAGAATTTGAAATCATTAATGATACAGAAGTGACGCTCATCTTTAACGTATTAGAAGGTGAATCAGCTACTGTAAGAATTGATCGTGATGGAGAAACGATAATTGAAGAATCGAACATCGAACCAAATAACTAAAAAGGATGTGTCTATTTGGAAAAAGGTCAAATTATTAAAGCCTTGAGCGGGTTTTACTATATTCAATCTGAATCTGGAAAAATTTATCAAACAAGAGCAAGAGGCATTTTTAGAAAAGACAACATTACTCCTTTAGTCGGAGATTATGTCCAATTCTTTTTTGAAACGGAAAAGGAAGGCACATTAGAAGAAATCCTTCCCCGAAAAAACGAGTTGAAAAGACCAGCAGTGGCGAATGTGGATACAGGAATCATTATCATGTCCATGACAGACCCTGCATTCTCTCCTTCCTTACTCGATAGATATTTGGTTTCTTTAGAATATAACGCTATTCAACCGGTTATATTTATTACCAAAACAGATATAGCATCAGAAGACGAATATGAAAAAGTTGAAAAAGAATGCCAAGTGTATAAAGACATTGGGTATACGGTGATACTGCCAGAAAGACAAGTAGAATGGTCAACGGATGAGATTCATGCCGCTTTAGAAGAAAGTGTCAGTGGGAAAACAGCTGTATTTATGGGTCAATCCGGAGCTGGCAAATCCACTTTATTAAATAAAATGGATTCGTCCTTGCAGCTTAAAATTGGTGAAACGTCTAAATCTTTAGGAAGAGGGCGACATACCACTCGTCACGTTGAACTGGTTCCTTTATTAGGAGGCTTAATCGCTGACACACCAGGTTTCAGTGCGCTCCAGTTTGAGATTATAGAAGAAGCAGAACTGTCATCTTGTTTTCCAGAATTATGGGAAATGGGTATGAACTGTCGATTCAATGGGTGTGTGCACCAGAATGAGCCTAACTGTGCCGTTAAAGAGGCCGTTGAGGCAGGAGACATCGCCTCATTCAGGTATACCAATTACTTGTCATTATTAGAAGAAATACAAAATAGAAAGCCGAAATATGGGAAGAAAGGGGATCGAACATGATTATTGCTCCATCGATACTAAGTGCAGACTTTGCTGACTTAAAGAATGAAGTAAAAAAAGTTGAAGAAGGTGGGGCTGATTGGATTCATGTGGATTCCATGGATGGACATTTCGTTCCGAATTTAACCTTCGGATCGAATGTGGTCCAGGCGATACGCCCCCATACCACTCTTCCCATAGATTGCCATTTAATGGTTGAGAACCCGGAAAATTATATAAGCGATTTTGCAAAAGCCGGTGCGGATTATATTTCTGTACATGTGGAGAGCACAAATCATTTACACAGAACGGTTCAATTAATCAAAGACAGTGGCGTGAAAGCAGGAGTTGTTCTAAATCCGGCTACGCCTGTTTCGCTATTAGAAGATATTATATCCTTAGTGGACATGGTACTGGTCATGACGGTTAATCCTGGATTTGGAGGACAATCCTTTATACCAGAAACATTAAACAAGATAAGAACATTAGACCAGTGGAAGAAAGATAAAGGGTTAGATTATGAAATAGAAGTAGACGGCGGGGTAAATGATGAAACAGCTAAAGAGTGTGCCGAGGCTGGCGCGACCGTGTTTGTAGCAGGCTCTTACGTTTATAATTCAGATAATGTAAAAAAACAGATTGATGCTCTGAAAGAAGCGGTATCACATGTATAAAGTCACGCATATCGTCCTAGGTGCTCCTGATCCCGATGCCGTGTTTCCTGAGCCTCACCCTAACGATGCTGTTATCGGGGTGGACAGGGGAGCGATAGAGTGCTATAAAAGAGACATTCCGCTTACTCTTGCTCTAGGGGATTTTGATTCTATTAGTATAGAAGAAAAAGAGAATATCAAGGCATTTTCAAAGCAGACGAATGAATTTCCAGCTGATAAAGATGATACTGATACTGAACTAGCTTTAGAACTCGCTCTGACTGACTACCCTTCAGAAAACATCATCTTATATAACTGGTTGGGTGGCCGTGCGGATCATTTAATGAGTATTTTACATCTCATTTACCAGCCGCGATTCGAAAAGATTATTGAAAAAATAATCTTTAAAAACGAAAAGAATCATGTTCAATTCTTTATGCCGGGTAACCATGAGATAAAAGCAGATGACTCAATGTCCTACATCTCTTTTATTGGGATGACACCCATAGAAAAACTGACACTAAAAAATCTCAAGTATCCATTAGAGAATGCTTCGTACGCTCATCCTGTTTCATTGGTGAGCAATGAGATGCTGGGTTCTGAGTGTCAGTTCAGTTTTGAGAAGGGACTATTAGGGGTTATTCAAAGCAGAGATTAATAAATAAAAAACAATATGATTGCTTCGCAATCTAAGCCATGACAGAAAAGAGAGAGTATCCTATAATTAACAT